>NZ_JAUBOV010000020.1:64212-103353 GCF_036700405.1 Microcoleus sp. T3_D1 | reverse complement strand
TTTTTTTTATTGTAGTGCGAGCGTCCCCGCTCGCGTTTTGTACAATACGCGAGGGGGGACGCTCGCACTGTAAATGCAAAACTGAGATGCTCCCAAGTGATAAAGTAAGCCACGGATTTTGTAACGGAGGTAAGGGAGAGAAGGAAGAGAGAAGAGCGGCTCAACAGTTTTAATTAATGCTAAGTTGACGGCCGTTGGCTAAAATTAGAAGAGTTTTTGTTAAAGGTGTTTTATGGCTGTTGGCAAGGATACAATTTTCGAGCGCTTTTTGTCGCCCCTGATGCGACTGGCGATCGACGAAGAAGCACTGAAACGACTCTACGAAGGCATCGACTGGGAAACAGCGGGCGATCGCTACCGACAACCCGACTTAGTTTATCCCGAATATTACAGCAGCCAAAACTTTCACGGCATTAAACGCGGCTACCTCAACCCCAGTGCCGCCGTTTCCTACGATCCAATCACGCAATATGTTTTGCCTCCACACGAAACAGTCGTCAGGCAAGGCTTAATTGACGCTGTGCGGGTGAAACCGCGCCGAATCATCGATTTGGGATGTGGCACCGGTTCGACAACGCTCATGCTCAAGCAGGCTTTTCCCGAAGCGGAAGTTGTCGGGCTGGACTTGTCGCCTTATATGCTGGTAGTTGCCGACATGAAAGCGCAAAAAGCCGGATTAAATATCCAGTGGTTGCACGGAAATGCCGAAAGCGTTGCTTTTGGCGATGCCAGCTTCGATTTAGTCGCAGCTTCCTTGCTGTTTCACGAGACGCCACCTGCTGTATCGCGGGCAATTTTGCGAGAAAGCTTCCGACTGCTGAAGGTTGGGGGACAAGTGGCAATTTTGGACGGAAACCAAAAAACTTTGCGGCAGACAGAGTGGCTGACTGATATCTTTGAAGAGCCTTATATTAAGTCTTACGCTGCTGGCAGCCTCGATGCTTGGGCGGGGGCGGCTGGATTCGCGGCGGTGCAAACTCACGAACACTGGTGGGTGAATCAGGTGACGCAGGGTGTGAAACCTTTGCCGGGGGAAGATTTGGAACAGGCCAAGGTGGCGAGGGGGTGGAATTGGGGCGATCGAACTCCTGATGTTGATGGCGATTTACCGGGCATTCCAGCTCCTGCTTGATGTATTGTTGAGGTGTATTTTTCGCCCTTTGGGGGCGGGTTTCATAGATGGTTAGTTTTAGGTTGAGATGGTTGGTAAAACCCGCCCCTACTAACTTGCTAATGACTGATGATTAATGACTAATGATTAATGACTAATGACTAATGACTAATGACTAATGACTAATGACTCTAAAAGCAGTTTTATTTGATTTTAATGGCGTGATTGTTAATGACGAGCCAATTCACGAGAAAATCATCGCTCAATTGATGCTCGATGAAAATCTCCAGCTCAAACGTGGGGAGTTTCGAGAAATTTGTTTGGGAAGGAGCGATCGCGCTTGCATTACCGAACTACTCAAGCGCCGAGGACGATTTCTGACAGAAACATATCTCGATCGACTGCTGCAGCGCAAGGCCCAAGCTTACAAAGCTCAAATAGATACTTTGGAGAAACTGCCGATTTATCCCGGTTTGGCAGAATTTATTGACAAAATTCGGCCCGCCGGACTGAAAATGGCCGTAGTTAGCGGGGCAATGCGATCGGATATAGAATTGGTGTTAAATCGGGCCGGTTTGGGAGCAAACTTTGAGTTAATTGTCGCAGGCGACGACTTGACGGCGAGCAAACCAGCACCCGACGGCTATTTATTGGCTGTGGAACTTCTCAACCAGAAATATCCCGACTTTAACCTGCAACCGATCGAGTGTTTGGCGATAGAAGATACTTTTGCGGGGATTGAAGCTGCGAAAAAAGCGGGAATTCAGGTTGCGGGTGTGACTCACACTTACCCGTTTCACATGATCCAGCGCCAAGCTAATTGGACGGTGGACTATTTTGCTGATTTAGAGTTGGATAGAGTGGCGGAACTTTGCTCGATCGCCCCCACTGAGCCGGCTGCAGAAAACACTTGACCTTTTTAGCAGTTACGTGCTAGTGTAAGTGACGGTCTGCGAACGTGAAAGCAAGCAAAACCTGTCAGCCTTTTAGATTCGGCAATCTCGCATCTAAAATGCTAAATTAAAACTCAATCAGGGGAATTAGCTCAGTTGGTAGAGCGCTGCGATCGCACCGCAGAGGCCAGCGGTTCGAGTCCGCTATTCTCCATAAATCAGGGGCATTTCTACAGGTGACGATCGTACTCCAAGCGAAGTGCGATCGTCACCTGCTTTGATACTCACCTATGCAAGTGCGATCGACCCGGTTGCTGCCTAACTGGTAGCATCAATAAGATAATTTATGTAAAGAAACCCGGTTTATAATGTCACACTAATTGCTGAAAAGACGTATGTTGGTGTCTCAACCGGGTTTCAGAACAGAATGCAACGGTAGGTAAGCTCCAAAGCCTTATGTCCTCAGTCAATCTCAAATCTCAAATCTCAAATCTAAAATGGTATCACCCCGGTTTCTGCCGCAGTTGCCCTCAATCCCCACAAAACATTCATTTTGTCAAAAACAATAAGTTTTGTAGCTAAAAATACAACAGTCTGCTGGCGCTAGTCTTAATATCAAGTCACTATGTGTTATTATTCTCAATCATCAGACTCATCTGTTCAAGAGTAACAAGAAAAAATGACAAAGCGATTCGATCGGCGGAAATTTCTTTTATACGGTTCTGCTACCCTAACATCAAGTTTATTTCTAAAAGCTTGTAGAACTCCAACTCCAACAGCAACTCCAGCCGCTTCTCCTTCTCCAACTTCAACAGGAACACCAGCAGCAGCAGGTGGCGGAAACACGATCAAAGTAGGAATTTTGCATTCCTTGAGCGGCACGATGTCAATCAGCGAAAAAAGCGTTGTCGATGCCGAACAATTAGCGATCGAAGAAATTAATAAAGCTGGTGGCGTCCTCGGAAAACAAATCGAAGCAGTAATAGAAGATGGCAACTCAGACTGGCCGACTTTTGCCGAAAAAGCCAAAAAATTGATCGACCAAGATAAAGTTGTCACCGTCTTCGGCTGCTGGACTTCTGCTAGTCGCAAAGCAGTATTGCCAGTATTTGAAGAAAAAAATCATATGCTCTGGTATCCCGTACAATACGAGGGTCAAGAGTGTTCCAAGAACATCTTTTATACCGGGGCGGCGCCGAACCAGCAAATCGAACCAGCAGTTGACTGGCTGCTAGAAAATAAAGGGAAAAAATTCTTCTTAGTCGGGTCTGACTACGTTTTTCCCCGCACGGCAAATACCATTATCAAAGCACAGCTAGCAGCCAAAGGCGGCGAATTAGTTGGGGAAGATTACATTCCTTTGGGCGGGACAGAAGTCACGCCAATTATTACTAAAATTAAGGCAGCTTTGCCAGACGGCGGCGTCATTTTCAATTCTCTCAACGGCGACAGCAACGTAGCATTCTTCAAACAGTTGCAGGGTGCAGGTTTGGGCCCGGACAAATATCCGTCAATGTCTGTCAGTATTGCGGAAGAAGAAGTAAAGGCGATCGGCGTAGAATATCTTAAAGGTCATTACGCCGCCTGGAATTACTTCATGACTGTGGAATCTCCGGCAAATACAAAATTTGTGCAAGCTTTCAAAGCAAAATACGGCAACGATAGAGTGACTAACGACCCGATGGAAGCAGCTTACATCATGGTTTACCTGTGGAAGCAAGCTGTCGAAAAAGCAGGGACAGCCGACGATTTGGAAAAAGTGCGGGCAGCAGCTTTGGGTCAAACCTTTGACGCGCCGGGGGGCACAGTAACGATGGATGTTAACCATCACCTTTCTAAATTTGTGCGCTTGGGCGAAGTGAGAGATGACGGTTTATTTAACATCGCTTTTGCTACACCCGAAGCAGTGAAGCCGGTGCCTTGGAATCAATTTGTTGCTGAAACAAAAGGCTTTGCTTGCGATTGGTCAGACCCCGCAAAAGGTGGCAAGTTCAAAGCTTGATAAGTAGCTAATACCAATTTTGTTAACGTTGGCAACGTATCTTCGATTCCCCTAGGGTGTGTCTTTAAACCCGGAGATCCCCCCCGGCCCCCCTTAATAAGGGGCGTGTCTTTCAACCCGGAGATCCCCCCAGCCCCCCTTAATAAGGGGGGAGTAAGAGCATTCTTTCGTCAATCCCTACTCCCCTTAATAAGGGGGAACAGGAGTCTCCTGGCGTCACCCCCTACTCCCTTAATAAGGGGGAAGTGGACTCTTCTTTCGTCAACCCCTACTCCCCAACAATCAGGGGGATTTAGGGGGATCGAGACTCGGCTACAAGCGAAATATACAGAGGGTTTTAGTTCTAAGTTGACACCCATGGGGTAAAATCCGCCCCTAATTATCCCCGAACAAAGTTAACGGAGTTGATGCAGGAGTAACAAAAGTGGCGATATTAGATGGTTTATTTAACGGCATTAGCATCGGCGCTGTTTTACTAATTGCAGCCCTGGGATTAGCGATTATTTTTGGGCTGATGGGCGTGATTAATATGGCTCATGGCGAGTTGATGATGCTGGGGGCTTATACAACTTTCGTGGTGCAAAATGTCTTCAAAGGTATCGGAGGATTTGCTTTTGAAACCTATATTTTATTTGCAATTCCCCTAGCTTTTTTAGTAGCTGCATTGGTAGGATTAATTCTCGAACGCGGAGTGATTCGCTATCTTTACGGGCGGCCGCTAGAAACTCTGCTGGCAACTTGGGGCGTAAGTTTAATTTTGCAGCAGTTTGTCCGCAGCGTTAGTTGGGTGCTGGTAATTGGGATTGCGGTGTTTTGTTTGCTGTTTTTTGGCGGTTTGCGGGTGCTGAAATCGCGCCTGGATTTCGATCGCATTCGGAACAAAATTATCGCCCTAATTTTGCCTTTATCTTTGGGTATTTCCTGGGCGGTGAGCGCCTTTTTAGGGCAAACTTACAAACTGGCAGTAACTCAACCTTGGTTTGGCGCTCAAAATGTGGACGTGACTGCGCCTGCATGGTTGCGCGGCGGCATACCCCTGGGCAATTTTCAGTTGCCCTACGCGCGAATTTTTATTATTGTCCTCACAGGAATTTGTTTGGCGGGAATTTACCTATTTTTGCAAAAGTCTGTGTGGGGATTGCGGATTAGATCCGTGACGCAAAATCGCAGCATGAGTGCGTGTTTGGGAATTCCTACCGAACAAGTAGACGCGCTGACTTTTGCTTTGGGTTCGGGGCTGGCAGGTGTTGCTGGGTGCGCGATTAGTTTGATCGGTTCCGTAGGGTCAAATACCGGACAAAATTATATAGTCGATACGTTTATGGTGGTGGTTGTGGGCGGTGTCGGCAAGATTGTGGGGAGTGTAGTTGCTGCGATCGCGATCGGCACTGCAAATTACCTGATAGGTTCGGGAACATTAGCATTAATGTTCGCTCCTGTCAAGCCTTTAGCCGACTTCTTCACATTTTTCGCCACAACCAGCATGGCAAAAGTAATGGTATTCGCCTTAATTATGGCTTTTCTGCAAGTGAAGCCGGGAGGGATTTTCCCGCAAAAAGGGCGGACGGTAGAAAATTAAAAATTACAACTGCGAGTGTAGCGAAAAATGCAGAAAACACATCAAAAACCCTGGCTAAAAGAAGCGGCAATTGTCAGCGCGATCGCCCTCACATTCATCTTACTCGTCCCAGGAATACTCCCCGACGTTCGGCTCAATCAATTAGGGCGATTTTTAGCACTAGCAATTGCAGCCCTCGGCATAGACTTGATTTGGGGATACACAGGTTTACTTAGTTTAGGACACGGCGTATTTTTTGCGATCGGCGGCTACGCTTTCGCCATGCACCTAAAACTGCAAATTCCCCCAACCGCCAGCAGTCAATTGCCAGAATTTATGAACCTCTACGGCGTTACCGAACTCCCCTGGTTTTGGCAACCATTTTATTCATTTCCCTTCTCAGCAGCAGCAGTAGTTCTCATCCCCGCCATCTTGGGCGCACTTTTAGGTTATTTAGTATTCCGCAATCGAATTCGAGGCGTTTACTTTTCAATTCTTACCCAAGCAGCAACCATTGTATTTTTCAACTTCTTTAACGGTCAGCAAAAACTGATTAACGGAACCAACGGACTCACCGACTTTAAAACCCTGTTCGGAGCCCCAGTAAATGGCCGAGATACTCAATATATTTTCTACATTCTCACCATACTATTTTTAGCAGCAACTTACGCCCTCTGCCGCTGGCTGACCAGCGGGCGTTTCGGCCGCCTGTTAGTAGCAATTCGCGACGACGAAGTGCGCCTGCGTTTCTCAGGTTACAATCCCACAGGATATAAAGTTTTAGTCTTTGCAATTTCCGCCGGTTTAGCCGGGATTGCAGGCGCATTATTTACCGTACAAACCGGAATAATTTCGCCGAAAGCAATGGATATTGCCTTTTCAATTGAAATGGTAATCTGGGTCGCAGTGGGAGGCCGCGCCACATTATCGGGAGCAATATTGGGAACACTGCTAGTCAACTTTGGCAAAAGTTTCTTGAGCGAACAATTCCCCGAAGTTTGGCTGTTTTTCCAAGGTGCGCTATTCCTCATAGTAGTCACAGTGCTGCCAGACGGCTTAGTCGGATGGCTGCAAGATCAAAGTTTCGACCAAATCCGCAGCTTGTTCAGAAAACCGAAGTACGTATCTACTTACCCCAGCCTGGAACAAGACCCCCAAGTGCAGCTCGAAAAAGAAGAACTTGAACATTGAGTGCCAAAATATCGTGTAATTTATAAGTAGGCTGACATAAATAAATGTCACCTAAAACACACAAACAAAGCAATCGCAATAGACTTGGCAAAGGCTGCGTTTATCTCTGTCTGAGGAAACGCAATATATATGTCCACCTACTTAGATATCCGTAGCAAGTAGCTTCGTTCTTTAACTTGAGGGGCAAGATATGGCAGATATTATTGACTACAAAATCTACGGCGACGATTTGCAACTCATCGAGATTGAACTCGACCCCAAAGAAGGCGTCAGGGCTGAAGCTGGAACCATGACATACATGGAAGGCGACATCCAAATGCAAACATCCACAGGCGGCTTATTTCAAGGTTTCAAACGAATGCTGACAGGAGCTGGTTTTTTCATTACCACCTTTGTCAACGCCGGAAATCGTAAAGCCCGCGTAGCTTTTGCCGCCCCCTATCCGGGTAAAGTAATTCCCCTAGATTTAGGCCAACTTGGCGGTAAATTTTTGTGTCAAAAAGACTCATTTCTCTGTGCGGCCAACGGCATTGACATTGAGGTAGCATTCACCAAGCGGCTCGGTGCCGGTTTCTTTGGCGGAGAAGGTTTTATTCTGCAAAAATTGCAGGGTGACGGGCTAGCTTTTGTTCATGCGGGAGGAACAATAGTTGAGAAAAATTTGGGAGTTGGCGAAGTGTTGCGAGCGGACACTGGTTGTTTGGTAGCTTTTGCGCCGACTGTAGATTACGATATTCAGTTTGTGGGCGGGTTTAAAAATGCTCTATTTGGCGGCGAAGGCTTGTTTTTAGTCAAGCTAACCGGGCCTGGAAAAGTGTATTTGCAAAGTCTGCCACTCTCGAAGTTAGCTGAGCGAATTATGGCTGCTTCTCCACCTCCAGTGTCGAGCAGTTCGAGCACTTTTACTTGAGAGTAAAATAACTATTTATGTGCTTGTGTAGGGTGCGTCAGCCCGCAGATTTCCTGGCTTACCCAGAGACTGTTAACTGACGCACCTTCTAAGAGAAAATCAGCGCTGTCAGGTGCGTCAGCCAACAGATTTTCCGGCTTACCCAGAGACTGTTAACTGACGCACCCTACCCGGAGAAATCACCTATGAATGGAAAAGTATTAGAAATAGAAAACTTGACTGTGAGTTTTGATGGTTTTAAAGCCATCAACGGTTTAAATTTTAGTATGGATGCGGGCGAACTGCGAGTTATTATTGGCCCTAACGGTGCGGGTAAAACAACTTTTCTCGATTCAATTACCGGGAAGGTGCAGCCGACAGAAGGTAGGGTGTTATTTAAGGGACAAAATTTACGCAAGTTGTCCGAAGATAGGATTTCGCGCTTGGGAATTGGTCGCAAGTTTCAGACGCCGCGAGTTTACTTGAATTTAACGCCACGCGAAAATTTGGAATTGTCTTGCAGCCGCCATAAAAATGTTTTTTCGACTTTGTTTAAGCCTGCTTCTACTGCTGAAAAACGCACGGTTGCCGGTTTGTTAGAAACTATTGGTTTAGTGGCTAAAGCTGATATTTCGGCTGGTTTGCTTTCTCACGGGGAAAAGCAATGGTTGGAAATTGGAATGTTGGTGGCTCAATCTCCTGATTTATTGTTGGTAGATGAACCTGTGGCGGGTTTGACGGATGAGGAAACGGTGTTAACTGGAGAGTTGCTAATTTCGTTGGCCCAAAGTCATTCGGTGTTGGTGATTGAACATGATATGGAGTTTGTGCGGCAAATTGCGCGGCAGGTTACGGTGTTGCATCAGGGTGCGGTTTTGTGTGAGGGGACTATGGATGAGGTGCAAAATGACGATCGGGTAATTGAGGTATATTTGGGCAAACCTGAAGAATAGTTATTAGTCAACAGTCAACAGTGAACAGTTAACAGTTAACAGTCAACAGTCAACAGTCAACAGTCAACAATTATGCTACAAGTTTCTAATTTGAATGTTTATTACGGCGAAAGTCACATTTTGCGCGATGTCGATTTAAGCGTAAATGCTGGGCAAATGGTTTGCTTGATCGGCCGCAATGGTGTGGGCAAAACTACTATGCTAAAAACGATTATGGGGTTGCTGCAACCGCGCAGTGGCACTATTGCTTTTGGCGGAGAATCTATTGCTTCTAAGTTGACTTACCAGCGGGCTAGATTAGGCATTGGTTATGTGCCTCAAGGGCGTGAAATTATTCCACGTTTGACGGTAAAAGAAAATCTTTTGTTAGGTTTGGAAGCGAAACCAACCAAAACCAAAAATCCTGAAGTTCCTGATGAAATTTTTGAGTTATTTCCGGTTTTGAAAACTATGCTCGATCGCCTGGGAGGTGATTTGAGCGGGGGACAGCAGCAGCAGTTAGCTATTGCTAGGGCTTTGATGGGTGAGCCGCAGTTGCTGGTTTTGGATGAGCCTACGGAGGGGATTCAACCATCGATTATTTTAGATATTGAAGCTGCGGTGCGCCGTGTGGTTGCGACTAGGGGAATTTCTGTTTTGTTGGTGGAGCAACATTTGCATTTTGTGCGGCAAGCTGACTGGTATTATGCTATGCAAAAAGGGGGGATTGTGGCTTCTGGAAGCACTAGCGAGTTAAGTGATGAGGTGATTCAGAGGTTTTTGGCTGTTTGAATAGAATTGAAGGAAGGCACGACACGGATTTTGACGATGACAGCGAGCGCCTCAAAGAGCAAGAAGGGCAAGCGTTTAGATTGGAAAAATGGCTTATTCGTCTGGGTTCGCTTGGTATTCTGCGATCACAGTTTGGATTTCCTCGGCGGAGACATTTGCTTGTTCTGATTTCGAGTAAATCAGGTGTAAAACAACTTGAGTCGGTGATTCAACTTGATAAATCAAGCGATAACCGCCGCTCTTACCAACTTGGGAATCACTGTTTTTAGCCCGGACTTTGTAAACGGTGTATTGAGTCCCTGTAATCTGGTTTCCTATGAAGTTTCCTTGGATAAGCTCATCAAGGACTGGCTGAATATCGGTTTGAATTTGGCGATACTTTTTAGCGAGTCCTTTGAGGCGACGTTTGAAAAGTACCGTGAATGTGACTTGGACTGACATATCAGACATTGATAGCTGGTAAAAGTATAGTCATTTATAGACATGGGAGGCTTCAAGTCCCTCCCCCTTCGCTTTTACTTTGAGCGGATTAACCCGCATTGGCCCAACTACGCAGCTCTCTATCAAGAAAGCTAAACGCATTTGGGATTGCTTTTCTCAAAATGTTGTAAGAACCGTTAACATCGGAGTTAATTAATTGACCTGCTGATGTCTTGTACAAACCTCTTTTGATCCGCTTGCCAGTAAATACATCATCCTTATCAGTTTTTCCATAAACAGGAATTGGATCAAAACCGATAAAATTTGATTGAGAAGTATAAGATTCTTCTTGCACGACGACCTTAATCCCCACCAATCGAGTTTTATATTCCAACATCTCAATTAGTCGAGCATGGGGAATACTGACAAAGTTTTGATTAGTTTGCTTTCCCAAATCAATCTCAGTTTTCCATTGTGCATTCTTGCCAATTACTAACGTCCCAATTTGTTTGGCGACCAAAAGGTCAACAATTAAACGACTGGTATGATGCAAGTAATTATCAGTTTTTTGGTTCCGACAGCGAGTTAATCGTTGAATGCGGGGTGAACTCTTGCGACTTCCTTTCAATTGAGATTGTAACCGTGCTTTACGTTTGTTGTAGAACTGATTGATTGATTTTAATGGTCGCCCGTTAATCAACAGAGGGGTAAAGCCCGGCTGATTTGAAGTTAACGCCGCTAAGTTATTCAGTCCTAAATCAATACTAGCTACGAATTTATCGTCGCTGGCGGTGGACTCCGGTTCATCGTATATTACCTCAATTACATAAGAATCGCATTTGGGAACTACTCTAACTTGACAGATTTGATCGGGATTTACTTGGGTTTTGATTGAGAGATGAGTACCCGAAAGCTTGACGATCCCTTTTTTTAATTGTTTGCTACTAATTGCTTGGAGCGTGTAGACGAGAATGTTTCGCCCTTTGACCTTATCTTTGTACTTCGGCAGTTTTGGGCGACCAGTAAATTTAGAGGAATCAGTTTTGTAAGCTTTAACCGCTTCAAAAAACGATTTCCAATTCTTGTCCAATATCATCAAGATTTGTTGGCTGACTTTAGCTGGCAAAGCCTTGTACGCTTGATGAGACTTCATCAAACTGTTCATCTCGTTGTAATTGATGTAACTCCATCCATAAACAAAACTCTGACGAATGACGTAGTTAGCAGCATTGTAGAGATTTTTGGATTTAAAAGCTAATTCATCAATCTCAGGGAAACGGTACTCCGTAGATTTAATGATGTGCCGCTCTGCTAGTTGCATTCAGAACTTCCTCGTAACATTTATCTAAGTTCTCTGACTAGAGGATACTACTATTGTTTATTGATGCTTACAAACTTAATGAAGTTTCACAATACCGTCCCAGAGTTCCGATATGGGAAAGGTTTGTCCCGCTTTGGCTTGGTGGAGGGAGGCTTTCAGATCGGCGATGATTTGCTCGTTGGAGTCGGTATCTGAGTCAAAATCTGAGTCGAAGTCTGGGGCGATCGCGGATTGTGTCCGACTGGTCAAAAATTCCAGAAATGCCAGCGTTTGCTCTAAAAGTGGCTCAGGAGTCCGTTCGATCGCTTCGAGAAGGCGTTGTTTAATCGGCGACATAAGACTACCTCTATTATTATTGATTTTTTCTGCCGTCTGGCATTGTGGTACCGGCCATACTTGCTCGATCGATACTAGCGCCATCTATATTAGCATTGCGGAGGTTGGCCTCGGAAAGATTGGCATCTCTCAAGTCGGAAAATCGCAAGTCTGCACCGTCTAGATTTGTCTTTGTCAAGTTAGCTTTTCTGAGGTTAGCGTTGCTGATTCTCGCTCCTACTAATTCGGCTCCGCTTAAGTTTGTGCGAGCTAGATTGGTGTTGACAAAATCTGATATCTCGAAGCGACTACCGCTGAGGTTGGCATCTGATAAATCTGCTCCTGTAAGGATGGGATTTTTTAAGTTAAGGTTAACTAATTTTACGGCTCGGAGGTCGCAGCGGGAGCAGCTTTGAGTTAGCAGCAGCGTTTCGACGTTGGCGTTGATTTGGTCGATTTGTTGCTGGGAGAAATTTTCGGCAAATTCTGGGGAGACGTAGCCGAGGTTTTTGGGGTCGTCTGCTTTTGGTTGGGGTGTTTGGATTGGGGGTGTTTGGATTTGTTGGGGTGTTTGGATTTGTTGGGGTGTTTGTGGTTGGGGTGTTTGTGGTTGGGGTGTTGGGATTGGTTGGGGTGTTGGGATGGATTGGGGTGTTGGGATTGGTTGGGGTGTTTGGATGGGTTGGGGTGTTTCTATTTGCCCGATCGCACTTAGTTGCAGCCCCACCTTCGGCAGTTCGAGAGTTGCTGCAAAAATTAGTAGGGCGATCGACATGATTGTGAGTTTTTTCATAAATCTATAACTTTTTGTTTGCAAAAATAGCATTTATATGGTATAATACCTCGAAAAGTGAACACCCTACATTTCGCTAAATAGATCGAAATTCAGATAAAAAACTTCGGAACCATCAGGTGCGCGAATTAACTTTTCTATTACCGGAGGCAGTTGCTGTTGACGGTACAATTCGGGAATCTCGCAGAAGCTTTCTTCGGTAATTTCCAAAATTTTTGGCATATCAGGAAGGGGAATCCCCAACCGATCGCTTTTATTTAAGGTACAAATAATCAGGTATTTGCACTCAGCAATGCTCGGACTGCTGGGAAATATTGTGGATAAATTAATTATGGTAATCAGTTCTTCTTGATGCCGCAGTAAACTATTACCGTTCGGTAAAATACCGTAGGCATTAAAGTTTTTAACAATGCGTTCCACTCGCTCAATAGGAACAGCATAGTAAATATTTCCTAGTTCAAAGGAAACCATTTTTTTAGGGGCAATTCTAACAGTGGCTTGTTTCTTGCTCCGAAAGCGGCGATTGTAATTGGCGTGAGTCATTCGATTTTAGATTTTAGATTTTAGATTTTAGATTGACGATTATTGGATTGAAGATTATTGGATTTTATACCAATTTAATGTGAAGTTGCACATCATATCTCGATCCCCCTAAATCCCCCTGATTGTTGGGGAGTAGGGGTTGACTTTGAGAAGAATCTTGTCCCCCCCTTATTAAGGGGGGCTAGGGGGGATCGAGATATGTGCAGCCTCATACAAAATTGGTATTAGATTTTAGATTATTCGATTTTAGTAGGTGAGTCGGCTGCGTAGTTCCCACTATTATTCGCGGGTGCAATTACTTTTTGCCTAAGTTTTGTTTGAGATTAGGGATTATTTGAGTGGAGATTTGAGATTTTGGCTTAAATTATTGAGTGGTGGATTAATTTGGGGATAGCTTGTAAAAGCTGGGCTTCGCTGTAAGGTTTGGTGAAGTATTGATTTGCGCCTAATTCCATTGCCATTTGCCGATGTTTTGCCCCGCTACGGGATGTCAGCATGGCTACAGGAATCTTAGCAAACCGCTCGGTCGATCTGATCGATCGCAACAATTCAAATCCATCCATCCGGGGCATTTCAATATCCACGATCGCCAAACTGCAATCAAGACCATTTTGCAACTTTTCCAGGGCATCCACGCCGTCTTTAGCCTGTACCACCCGGTAGCGAGCACGAGTCAGCGTCAGAGACAGCAACTGGCGAATTGTATAGGAATCATCCACTACCAAAATCTGCGGTGACCGACTCGCACTCGCCGGTATCTCCTGCACTTTACCGGAGACAGCGGCGATCGAACTATTTACCACAGGTTGGCCCACCAAATCGTCCACATCCAGAATATTCACCACGCGCCCGTCCCCCAAAATCGTAGTCCCCAAAACGCCGCGAGGCTTGGATAGAGGCGGTGGCAAAGGTTTAACCACAATTTCCTGCTGACCGATCAGCCGTTCCACGGCCACCGCCAGCATTCCTTCGGTAGAAGCCAAAACCAGGACGGGAATTTCCTCTTGGGTCAAAGGGTCAGGAGAGGGGGCATCCGGCGGGAGGACGCTGTATTCGAGCAAATCTTGCATCCTCACCAAACGAATAAATTCCTCCCGCCACCACAGCATCGGCTGATTGCCGGCAATGTGAACTTCCGAGGCTTTAATGTGCAGAATTTCCTCGACTGCATCAAGCGGCACTGCTATTTTATTGTGATCGGTTTTCACCATCAAAGCATCAGTAATCGACAACAGCAGTGGCAGTTTAATGATAAAACTCGTACCTTTTCCCAGGCGAGAGTCTATTTTCACAGTCCCCCGCACAGTCCGCAAATTTGTTCGCACCACGTCGAGCCCGACTCCCCGCCCCGAAAGGTCGCTGACCCCTTCTGTAGTGCTGAAACCCGGCCAAAACAGAAAATCGTAGAGTTCGGCAATGGAAAATTCTTGAGCTTGTTCCTCCGTAGCCAAACCCTTTGTGACAATTTTACGGCGAATCATTTCCGGGTCAATGCCTTTGCCGTCATCGGCGACAGTAATAATAGTTTGGCCGCCTTGGTGGCGGGCTTCTATTTCTATTTGACCGCTGGCCGGCTTGCCGCTTGCTTTCCGAACTTCGGGCATTTCGATGCCGTGGTCGAAAGCGTTTCTCACTAAGTGTATTAAGGGGTCGCGCAAAGCGTCGAGCAAACTTTCGTCAATTTTGGTATCTCTTCCCACTAGCAGCAGGTTGACATCTTTATCGTATGTGAGACACATCTCCCGGAGTGCTCTGGGCAAGTGATCGACGGCGCGACTGAAACTCACGACTCGCAACTGCATGACGCGGCTGCGTAGTTGTTCGGTAATGCGGCGCAGTTGGTCGGTACTGCGCTCGAATTTCATGGCTAAGGTGTCTAATTTGGTGGCGGATTGAGAAATTGCTTGGGCAGTTTCGATGACTTCTGCGGCTGTCGAGTGGAACTCTGTATAACGATCCATCTCTAAGATATCGAAGTGAGCATGGGCCGGAGAGGATTTGCCGTTAGCAATCATGGGGAATTCTGTTTCTGCTGCTGCAAGTTTTCCCAATCCAGAGTTCCCGTTTCCCCCCCTCCACTCTGCAAAGCTCAGTCTGTCGTATTCTTCTCGCAACTGACCGCCGAATTGGTTCAAATCTACGATATTGCGGCGGATGCGCTTGACTTCGCCGCGCAGTTCGGATTCTTGAAGTTCTAAATTTGTACGGTTGATGACTAATTCCCCGACTAAATTCACCAATTCAGTTAAGCGTTCTAAGTCTACCCGGATTGTCGGCCTTTGCGGGTTGGGGACTGGAAGAGTCGAGGAGGGGGGGATTTCGGGGGGAGTGGGAGAGGGGGAGTGGGGGGGAGAGGGGGAGATTTCGGGGATGTCGATCGCCCTTCCTTCCAATATTTGTTGGCGTGCGGTTTGCAAGTTTTGGGCGATCGCCCAACCGTCGGATTGCAACCGTTGTAGAGTCAAGTCTGGAGAGTCAATCAAATCTGTGAGGGCTGCGGCGACTTTCCCAAAATCCGGCAATTGCAGCATTCCAGCCAAACCGGAGAGTTGGTAGTAAACCTGCTTGATGGCGGTGACGCTTGTTGCCAAATCTGCTTCGGAAGCTTGGGAAAGCTCGGTTTCTAGGCGATTGAAGAGTGCCGGCACTTGCTGTTCAAAAATCAGTTTCAGGGTTTCGGGGGCGGGCCCTTGGCTGGCTGCGAGGAGTGGCTGTTGTTCTGACTTGCCGTACTTGGCCTGGAACTCGGCGAAAATTTGGGCGATCGCCTCCAAGTTTTCCGTTTGATCCGGAGTTGTAATATCGGAGTGTTGAACTGATTCGATCGTAATCTTTTTAAGAGCATCCACCCCCTGCAGCAAAACACTCACAGTAGTCGGTTCCAGGGCCGCCAAGTCTGTGCGATCGCGCAAAATGACAAAACAGTCCTCCAGCGTGTGAGCCGCCGCCGATACGTTTTGAAAGCCCAACATCGAACCCGCACCTTTAATCGAGTGAGCCGCCCGAAACATTTCTTTAACTGCAGCTTGTCGCTCTTTCAAACCCGCAGCTTCCATCGCCAGCAGATTCGTCTCCATTAACTGAAGAAACTCTTCGCATTCTGCGGTGAAAGCATCTATTAATTCGTTTAAATCGTCATCATTCATATGAGCGGCCAAGATAAGCGGCCAGTAGTTTTGAACTCTTACCGATAACCTCGGTTCTTTGCTAATCGTTTGAACTCAAGGAATTTTCTAAGGAATTTTCTTTCGTTATTTCCGATCGCAAGCCAAGTTGTTGCCGCACTGCTTGCAATGATTTTCCTCTTTTTGCCTTCGGGCGATCGCTTGGAGGTGGCACATCGTCAGCCGAAATAACTGGTTTTTTTAGAGCAGCAAGGAGTTGGTTTAATTCTTCTTGAAGTTCTTCCACTGATTCTCCAAAAGGTGCGGTTTCTTTTTCCGAGCAGGCTGCGATCGCACCCTTATCGTCATAATACACCGTGCGAATTGTGTACCCGCCATCCTCAAAAAATACTCGATAATCCCAGTTCATCATAGTTCTTCCTCTGCTCCTTGAAATATGTATCTATTCCCCTGCTTGCCAGCGATGCGCTCTATAGCTGGTAAAAGTATAGTCATTTATAGACATGGGAGGCTTCAAGTCCCTCCCCTTTCACTTTTACTTTGAGCGGATTAACCCGCCTTGGCTGAACTACGCAGCTCCCTATCCCATCGCTGAAAGCATTTGGGATTGCTTTTCTGAGGATATTGTACGCTGCATTCACATCGGAATTAATTAACCGACCAGCCGATGTTTTGTACAAACCTCTTTTAATCCGCTTGCCAGTGAACACAGGCTCTTTATCAGTTTTTCCGTAAACAGGAATTGGGTCTAAACACAGAAAGTTGGCCCGTGAACTATAGGATTCTTCCTGCACAATTACCTTGATTCCCACCAGCCGAGCTTTGTATTCTAACATCTCAATTAATCTAGAGTGAGGAATACTGACAAAATTTTGGTTGGTTTGTTTACCTAGATTGATATCGGTTTTCCACTGTGCATTTTTGCCGATTACCAGCGTTCCAATTTGGTTCACTACCAAATGGTCAACAATCACACGACTAGCATGATGCAAATAATTATCAACTTTCTGGTTGCGACAGCGAGTTAATCGCTGAATCCTGGGTGAAGTTTTGCGATTCCCTTTCAATTGGGATTGTAATCGGGATTTGCGTTTGTTGTAGAACTGGTTAATCGATTTTAATGGTCGCCCGTTAATCAACAAAGGGATAAATCCCGGTTGATTTGAAGTTAACGCCACTAAATTATCCAGTCCTAAATCAATACTAGCTACAGAGTTGGCATTGCTGAGGGTGCACTCCGGTTCATCATAAATCACCTCAATTACATAGGAATCACATTTCGGAACCAGTCTAACTTGACAAATCTGGTTGGGATTGAGTTGGGTTTTAATTAAAAGTTCTGTACCCGAAAGTTTAATGATTCCTTTATTCAACTGTTTGCTACTAATTGCTTGAATCGTGTAGACGAGAAGGTTTCGCCCTTTAGTCTTATCTTTGTACTTTGGCAATTTTGGGCGACCCGTGAATTTTGAAGAGTCAGCTTTGTAAGCTTTAACGGCTTCAAAAAACGATTTCCAATTCTTGTCTAAAACCATTAAGATTTGCTGACTTACTTTAGCAGGCAAAGCCTTGTAGGCTTCATGAGATTTCATCAATCGGTTCATTTCGTTGTAATTGACATAGCCCCATCCATAAATAAAGTTCTGACGAATGACGTAATTGGCGGCATTGTAGAGGTTTTTGGATTTAAAGGCTAGTTCGTCAATTTGGGCGAAACGATGTTCCGTGGATTTAATGATGTGCCTCTCTGTTAATTGCATTTGAGATTTCCTTTCTTCAGGCTGTGCGTATTCCTTATTCAACACTCACAACATAATACCATTATTGTTTATAATTGATTATAAACTCAATGAAGTTTTACAATACCGTCAACAATTACATTCTGTTCGTGTTTCTTAAACCACTGCAAATCCTCAATCGCTTGGTCTGTAAACTCAATCTCAAACACGATAGCCACAACCTAAAAGTATTTCAAATACTCATCCATCCTACCATTCATCATCGCACACTGCCACAATACCCAAAACCCCGACTTATTGAAGAAGTCGGGGTTCTAAAATTACGAACGGAAATTCGCCACCGACTTTTGCAATTGGCCCAGAGAACCAGACAACTCGTCCAAAGATGCTTTGACATCCGCACCTTTTTGTGCGGTCGTATTCGCAATCTCGTTGACTTGCTGCATACTGTTAGCAATTCCCTCAGCCGAAACCGTTTGCTTGGCAGATGCGCTAGTAATATTCTGCACCAAAGCATTCATTTCTCGACTAACTTCGATGATGGCATTGAGGTGAGTTTTAGCTTCGCTTGCTAGCTTAGTGCCTTCCACTACCTCCAGCGTCCCGGATTCCATTGCCTTCATGACGCGGCTGATTTCTTCTTGAATTGTACCGACAATTTCGGAGATTTCCTCAGTAGCGCCGGCCGATCTTTCTGCTAATTTCCGCACTTCTTCGGCAACAACTGCAAAGCCTAAACCTTGTTCGCCGGCTCGCGCCGCCTCAATAGTAGCATTCAGAGCTAATAAATTAGTTTGCGAAGCAAGTTGAGAAATCGAAGTCACAATTTTGCCAATTTGCTGGGAAGATTCACCCAAACGCTTCATCATTTTCGAGGTAGAGGCGATCGTCAACCGGAGCCCGTTAATACCTTCGACAGCTCGATCGACTGCCATACCGCCGACTTCAGCCGTTTGAGAAGACTGCTGAGCCACTGTTTCTGCCCGCACCGAAACATCTCGCACGTCGCGGATCGAATTCACAATCCGCTCGATTTCGCGCATGATGGCAGATATTTTTGCTGCTTGAATTTCTGCCTGTTGGGTGAGTTGACTGGTATTTTTAATTGACTCGCCGGTGGCAGATGTTACCTGTTCGGCTAAAGTTTGAATTCCCGTTACCACTTTCCGCAGAGAACCGATTAAGAAGTTGAAAGAGTCGGCTACAGCACCTAAAACGTCGTTAGTCACTTCCGCCCTGACTGTCAAGTCGCCTTGAGCCGCGCCTTTAATTTCTCCCAACAATTTAAGGACTTGCTGCGTCAGAGAATCAGCTTCCGCTTTACGTTCTGCTGCCAATTTTCCTAGTCGTTCTTCTGCCTCTTTGCGCTCGGTGATGTCAAAGCGAATGGCGATATATTTGACTATTGTGCCGCTGGTATCAAAGATGGGGGAGATCGTCGAATCTACCCAGTAAAACGAGCCATCTTTGCGTCGGTTTTTGATTTCCCCTTTCCACACCAAACCGCGAGAAAGTGTCACCCACATTTCTTCAAAAAATGATTTGGGATGGTGGCCGGAATTGACGAGGCGGTGGTTGCGGTGCAGGAGTTCTGCCATGCTGTAACCGGAGATTTCAATGAATCCGTCGTTGACGTAGGTAATGATGCCTTGGAGATCGGTCTCGCTGACGATCGCCGATTCGTCTAGGGCATTTTGCCGCGTTTTGAGTTCTTGCAGCAAGCGTTCCTGTGCCTCGGCCAACTCCTGCATTTGCTGCTGGGATGCTCTTTGTTCGGTGACGTTGCGGCAAACCACTACGCCGCCTTTAAGCGCCCCCGTTTCGTCTTTGAGCGGCCGGCCGTTAATTTTCACCCACAGGCCTTCTGGCTTCCCTCGGTGGCGGGTGAAAAGCTCTACTTCGTCACAGGCTTCTCCTCGAACTGCGCGCGATAAAGGTATGTCCGCTGGGGGATAGGGAGTTACGGTATCGGGCAAGAATAAACCGTATCTTGCCGACCATTCGTCGGGAAGAGTATCTGTCGAACCCGTGCCAAACATATCTTGGGCGGCGGGGTTGAATAAAAGAAAATTGCTATTTTCGTCGGCAGCAATTATGCCGTCGCCAATGCTGTTTATTAGCAGTTGCAAGAGATTGCTTTGCTGCCGAAATTGGTCTTCGGAACGGGCTAATTGGGCTGTTGTTTTTTCCAGTTGCACCATCGCCTGTTTGCTTTCGGTAATGTCGCGAGCCACTGCATACATGAGCTTTAGTTCGGTTACAGGTCGCACTTTCCACGACAGCCATTTGTAGGAACCGTCTTTGCAGCGGTAGCGATTTTCATAAGACTTTAATTCGGCGCCGCTAGCTACTTTTTCCGCTTGTTCTATGGTTGATTCGCGATCGTCTGGGTGGACTAAATCGATATAATAGTTGTCTTCAAGTTCATGCGCCTTGTAGCCGAGTGCGTTTTCCCAAGAGGGATTGACGCGCTTGAATCTGCCTTCAAAACCTATAATACAAACCAAGTCTAGGGAAAGGGTAAAAAATCGATCGCGCTCTTCTTCTGCTTTTTTGCGATCGGTAATTTCGATCGCCACACCGCCGACACCGATGGGTTTGCCGTCAGCTCCCGGCAAAGGAAAGTATGAAGCCAGCCAATCTCGCAGGATGCCCGGTTCGTTGAAGATTGATCCCGACACCTCAACGTTTAAAAACGGTTGGTTGGTGACAAGAACTTGCTGCAACATCGGCTGTAGGGTATCGAGCATTTCGGGTACAACTTCCCTCACCGTCTTGCCGAGGTGTTCGGCAACTGAGACGCCGGTGGTTTCCGCTAATTTCTCGTTAACTTGCACGAAGCGCAACTGCTCGTCAAAAATAAACATTGAGGCCGGGGCGGCTGCGAAAAATGCGTCAAAGCGACTTTGACGCAAAACTAATTCTCGTTCTAGGGCTTTGCGATCGCTGATGTCGCGGCCTTCGGGAATTAGCAGCACGACTTTGCCGCTGTCGTCTACGATCGGCTTGAGGGAGAAGTCCACAGTTATCACAGCACCCCCAGCAACGAGCACGTCGGCTTCGTAGCGGACTACCTCGCCGGCTGCAGCTTTTGTGAGCGCTGCTTGCACTTTTTGCTTGGCTTCTGGAGAAATTTGCCACCACAAATTATCTGCAAACTGCGTGCCTACGAAGTCTTCGCGCTCCAGTCCGGCGACGGCGAGGGCTGTTTGGTTGACTTCCAAAACCGTGCCGTCTGGTTTTAGCAGCCCCACTAATTGGAACGATTGGTCAAAAATGGCTCGGAACAGTCTTTCGCGATCGCGCAGCATCTCTTCTGCGCGTTTGCGATCGCTGATGTCGCGAGTAACTGTTGCGAACCCCATAGGCTCATCGGTTTCTGGGTGTTTGACTGTAAATAGGGTGAAGTCAACCGGAAAGTCTTCGCCGGTTTGAAAGTTCCTCAAGCGGAATTCACCCTGCCAAAAACCGTCTCGCATAGTAGCCGGCACGATTTCTTCTTGCAAAATCTTAGCATCTTCTACTGAGAAGAAGTCAAACATACTTTGGCTTTTGACTTCTTCAACATTTTGCAATCCTACTAGGTTCATACCCGCGACATTCAGGTATGTTGCCTCTCCCTCTAGGGTGGCCGTGCCGATAAAATCCGAGCTGCTTTCTACGAGCGAAATCAATCTTTGCTTTTCGATTTCGGCTTGCTTGCGCTCCGTGATGTCGTTGTTAGTTTCTAAAATTGCTTTCGGTTTTCCCTGTTCGTCTCGCTGCAAATTCCAGCGACTGAATACGGTAATTTTGGTAGCATAATTGGTGGTATGAATTACTTCTCCTTCCCAATAATCCTGCTCTTCTAACTGTGCCGAAATAGCGGCTAAAGGCTGGGGGAAAATGGTGTGCAATAGAGTATGGGTGATTTTCCCCAAGGCTTCTTTTTTTGTCCAGCCGTACATCCGTTCGGCTCCCTGACTCCAATAATTAATCGTGCCGTCCATATCCCGAACGATCAAGCCATCGCTGGCAAGATCGAGCATTTGCAAGTTCTGCTGCAATGCTTCTTCGGCGCGCTTGCGTTCTGTAATGTTGCGGGCGATCGTTGAGATAAATTCAACTTCTGAATTCTCGGATTTGTGGGCAACAATTACCTGAGAAACTGGTATTTCTTCGCCGTCTAAACTCTGCCAAACTGTCTCGCCACTCCACGCCCCGTCCCGGCAAGCTGCAGGGATGCCGACGTTCACAAGAGTGTCGATACTTTTGGGGGATGTCAGGTCAGAAATGCGGATTCCGGTTAAATCTGCGTCTTGGCCAACTCCCAACATTTCTCTGGCTGCGCGATTGATATAAATGGTGCGCTGTTGGGTGTCGGCGATGCCTACCCAGTCTGTTGTGGTTTCTAAAATTGCTTTGAACCGCAATAGTTCTTGTTCAGATTTGCGGCGTTCTGTGATGTCGCGCGCGAAGCAGAGCATTCCTAAAATGTTGCCTTCTGCATCTTTGAGGGGCAATTTCTGGGTGTCGAAGGTGTGTACTTTGCCGTCGGCTAAGGTGGCTAAGTCGTTGGAGGCCGACGCGAGGTGGTTGCCGGCCCGGAAGTTTTGGATTTGGTTCTGGGAATCGGTTTCGGCGTGGAAGTTGGGGAAGATTCGATCGACCGATATGCCGATTTCTGCGTCGTCTTTGCCGATAATTTCTGCTTGAGTTTTGCCGAAGGCGGCGGCGAAACCTGCATTGACTAGGGTGTAGCGCAAGTTTCGATCTTTGACAAAAATGCAGTCTGGCGTAGCGTCAATGACTGTTCGCAGCAAGTTTTGGGAGCTTTCTACTTCTGCCAGTGTCTGCCGCAGTTGTTCTTCCATTTCCACGCGATTGGTGATATCTCTAATCGCGCAAACGAGAAATTTCCTGCCGTCGGCATCTACAAAGGTACATTTTTTGGCGGAGACAAAGCGGGTATTTCCTGCTGGGTCTGTGAGGGTTTTTTGGATTTCGGTGCTGGTGTTTGTCAAGAAAACTAATTCGTCTTTTTCTCGATATGTCTCTGCTTCCTGTTTGGGCAAAAACTGGTCGTAGCATTGGCCAATTAGTTCTTCTCTGCTGTGACCTAGGTATTGACAAAAGGCATTGTTTAATATTATCCAGCGGTGCTGTTGGTCTTTGACGTAAATCGGGTCGGGGATGCTGTTGAGGATGTTGTTTAAGAATTGTTCTGAGGCTTTTAATTGCTCTTGTACTGCGGTGCGATCGCGAATTTCCTGTTCCAATTGTGCGTTAGTTTGCAGGAGCTGCTCGGTTCTTTCATTCACTCGCTGCTCTAGTTCTGCAGTTAGCTGCTGCAATGTCGCTTCTGTCTGTTTGCGCTGGGTAATGTCGCGGCCTTCGGCGAGGATTTGAAATACTTCTCCTGTTTCATTTAACAGCGGCTTAAACGACACGTCAATTACTGTCACATGGTTGTTGAAGCCGGCGATTTCGTATTCTTCCCGGACAAACTTGCCGGCCGAGACTTGTTTAATGTTCATTTTTAGGCGCTGCTGGTTGGTTGGAGATGATGCCCACCCGGGTGTCAGCCAAAATTTCAGCCCCAGCAGTTCTGATGCTTGGAAATCGCCCAATTCTAGCGCTGTCTGATTTGCTTCGATCAGAGTACCGTCTGGCTCCAATAATGCGATCGCTTGAAAAGCTTGGTCGAAGATTGCGTGAAATCGCTGGGTAGTTTCGCTCAGCGCTTGTTCTGTTTCTTTTTTAGAGCTCAGGATTTGCTTGGAACCTACTAAGAATCCGTAGCGGTTGGACAAACTTAAAAACACGAGCGCCACCATTACAGTTATCCAATCGAACACACTTTGTGCCACCGGAGAGTGCGGCAGCCCTAGGTATTGGGCGGCGTGGCCGCTGTGGCCGAAAGCGCAGCTCCAAAATATGGCTGCTGTGGCTGTGGCGAAGATGTCGAACCCGAATTGACGGTTTCGCCACAAACCTAAGCTGATTATCCAGGCGATGGCAAAGTAACACACACAAATGATGCAATTAGCAGCTCCATCTACCACCGATTGGGAGAAGTCAGGCAACGTCAGGGTGAAAGTGGTTGCGATCCAGGTATAGAGAATTTCGATCATAAAATTAAGGATGGGCAAATAGGATGCGGGCGATCGTTAGTTAAAATTATTGATTGAAAGCGGTTGCAGACTTATCTGTATTGTTGATTTTTACCAGCGTTCGGAATGGGCGATCGCTTCTACATCGACAATCATTAGCAAGCGTCCTTCGGAATTGTACAGACCTTTTAAGAATGGAGCTAGGTCGGGACTGACATCTAGTGCTGAGACAATGCGATCGGGATTGAGAGGTAAAACTCCTTCGACGCGGGAGACGGCTAATCCCAGGCGCATTTTCGACAACAATCTCACGTCTCGCGGATCGGGCGCTTCTACCACTAAGATGCGGCTGTTTGGGTGGTAGGTGTCAACCGACTCAATACCGACAAACAGTCCGAAGTCTGCTGCTGCTAAGATTTCGCCCCGCAAGTTGGTTAATCCCAGCAAAAATGGCTGGGTGTTGGGCACCAGGGAAATCGGTTGTTCCTTGAGGCAAAGGACTTCCCGCACTGCCTCTAACTCTATGCCGAACAGACTGCCTCCTTGAGCGAACAGGAGAAATTGCTTTGTTGCACTTGTCTGATGCCCCCCAGCGGGGGGAGCCGTTATTTTCATGGCTTATTTTTAGTTTCTAGTGTAGCTTACAAATTAGAGTTTTGCTTTGACCCTAAAGCCGATCGCCGATCGAGTTTTTCAGCCTCACTTTGGGTGGCTCAAATGTTTCCGTTAAATAAATCGCGGCTGGGCAAATAAGCAGGTTTCTATCATTAAACATAAACTTTTAGGGAATTCAAAAACCCAGTTTATTTAAAAAAAACGGGGTTTGTCGGTATAAGGTTTTTTGGAAAGCGGCCGATCGCTTTATATTCGGTTTACGGTGAAAGTTTACGCTGAAAGCAAGCGCTGCACTATGTGGACGAGTTGCTGAGGTTCAAACGGTTTGCTGACGTAAGCGTCGGCCCCTAAATCAGTTCCCCAAGCTTTATCGATCTCGGTGTTTTTATGAGTACAAAATACTACGGGCAATTTGGCAGTTGTGCGATCGCCCCGCAATTCTCTGATCACTTCAAACCCATTCATTCGGGGCATCACTACGTCTAAAACGACCAAAGCCGGAGGGGTTTTGCGGATCAGGGCGATCGCCTCTTCGCCGTCACCAGCCCGGATCACCTCCAATCCGGCATCTTGAAGAATGCGGCAGATGATTTCTAGTTCGCTCTTTACGTCGTCCACTACTAAAACTTTTGACATGATTCCACACTTCCTTGCGGTTATTGACAGCGGACTATGTTTATTCAGAAGCTGGCGCGATCGGCGGCGATGAGACTAGACCGCTTTCGGGACAAATTAATGTACTTCCAAATACAATATAGCCGATCGTATGGCTCAAGGTTAGCTGTCAGCGATAAAAAGCGATAAAAATTTACTTTACTAACGGAATCGCTCTGAATAAATTAATCGGCAATTAGTAATTGATTCTTGGTAATTCGCTGTTGGAAAACCAACAGCTCTTAGTATAGCAATCCTTGCCGAATTCGTAAAAATTTACCCTACCCCCACCCTCCCCGAACCCCCTCTGAGGGAGTAATAAATTTACCAATAATTTAGGATGGTCATATAAGGATATATTGGAAAAACAAGCCGCATCTTCTACGTTTACTAGCTTGGCTTTCAATGATTTAGTTTGAGCGGGTGCCTAACTGGTGCTAGACAAATTATTTGGTCAGCGCCATAAGACGCAATTAAAAAGTACCTATAGCGGTGCTAATCCTGGGATAAAAAAAGGTTATTTTCAGACCAAATACAGCCCGAACTCGCTGAGTAAGCGCTCTTATTTTATTAATTATACAAGTTAAATTTGACGATTGTAGCAATGATAGTTATTTATTTTTGGGGGCTTTATAATGGCGGGCAAATTCATATCAATTCCGGTAGCATCGAAATAGTAAAATACCGTCAACAGTCAACAATCTAATTCATCTGCGTTAATCTGTGTATATTTGCCTGTATCTGCGGTCAAAAAAAGATAATTTCTTCACCGCCGATGACAAGAGATTGACGCAGATTCACGCAGATGAAAAGAATAGAGATAGGAATAATTCCGATGCTAACAGATTTGATATCAATGGGCCGCGCGGCAGTCCCATTTTACCCAGTAGAGGAGTGTTGGGTTCACCAAAACTGCTACCAGCAGGCGATCGCCATCCTTGAGCTTGATTGTGAACCCAGCCGCAAAGACTGCTGCAAGATGCAGCCAATCGATTTTAGATTTTAGATTTTAGATTTTAGAATTGAAGAAGCGCTCACACTCATAAATCCGGGGCGGGTGATGAGTAGTCGGAGCTTTTTTCTCGCTTCACGGATGAATCCGGCGGCCCCGGACTTAATTGCTTGATTGTCAAATTAGTCGGTGAGACAGAGACGGCGATCGGCTATAATAAAGGGCTAGAGGAAAAGAACACCGAAAACCCGAAAATATGGTTGCCATCCAAAGAAATCTCAACATTGCCGCCCTAGAAGCAGAATACAGTCAAAAAACACCGCGAGAAATTATCAAATTTGCCCTAGAAAATTTTGACAATATCTCAATTTCTTTCAGCGGTGCAGAAGATGTAGTTCTGATCGATATTGCCTCAAAAATTACCAAAAATTTCCGCGTTTTCACCCTAGACACCGGACGACTGCACTCAGAAACCTATCAGTTTTTGGATCAAGTCAGAAAACATTACGGCATTAAATTAGAAGTAATGTTTCCCGATGCAGCAGAAGTACAAGCCCTAGTAGAAGAAAAGGGATTGTTTAGTTTTTATCAAGACGGTCACAAAGAATGCTGTGGCGTGCGGAAAGTCAAGCCGCTGCGCCGCAAGCTGAATACTCTCGATGCTTGGATTACCGGTCAGCGGAAAGACCAAAGTCCCAGTACCCGCAACGGTATTCCGGTCATTGAAGTTGACACTGCATTCTCAACTCCTGACCATGAATTAATTAAATTCAACCCCTTAGCAAACTGGTCTTCGGCAGAGGTTTGGGAATACATTCGCGCTTTGGATGTGCCTTACAACAAGTTGCACGAACGTGGTTTTGTAAGTATTGGTTGCGAACCTTGTACGAAGCCGGTATTGCCGAACCAACACGAACGCGAAGGTCGCTGGTGGTGGGAAGAAGCGACCGTAAAAGAATGCGGTTTGCACGCTGGTAACGCACAAACATAGGAAATCATCTAGTCGTAAGGTGCGCTAGGAGCACCAAACAAATAGTAGGGTGCGCTAGGCGCACCTTACCCAAGAATAAATGCACTTCACATAAATCGTCGCCGAAGAATTCGCAATTAAAATAAACAAAAATTACGCTGAGCTTGCCCTTAAACTTTGATACAATGATCGACATTCAGAATAAATCGTCGCGGAAAAATTCGCAATTAAAATAAACACAAATTAAGCTGAGCTTGCCCTTAAACTTTGATAGAATGATCGACATTCAGAAAAGTTTTTAAAGTAGGTACTATATGCTCGCGTCAACTAGCGAATTGCTGAACACGGCTTTGAGAAATGGTTATGCGATCGGCGCTTTTAACGTCTACAACCTCGAAGGAGTAAAAGCCGTCATCAAAGCGGCTGAAGCGCTGCACAGTCCTGCTATACTGCAAATTCACCCCAGCGCCCTGCCATACGGAAAATCGCATTTAGTCGCGCTGTGCATCAAAGCGGCCCGCAAATCTTTAATGCCGATCGCAGTACACTTAGATCACAGCACCTCAGAAAAAGACATTCACCTCGGCCTAGCCGCCGGCCTCAAATCAATTATGGCAGACGGTTCTTTTTTGCCCTACGAACAAAACTTAATATTTAGCCGGGAAATGACTAAATTATGCCACGCTAACGGTGCGGCAGTTGAAGCAGAAATCGGCCGAATTAGTGGCAGGGAAGAAGGTTTGACAAGCGAGGAGAAAGCCGCAAGGATGACCGATCCGGTAGCAGCAGTAGAGTTTATCAAAGAAACTAAGGTGGATTTTTTAGCCGTAACAATTGGTAACGTTCACGGCAAATATTTGAGCGAACCGAAACTCGATTTTCCGCGTCTGGCCAAAATCCGGGCTGCTGTTTCAGTGCCGTTAGTGATGCACGGTGCTAGCGGTTTGCCGGAGTCAATGATTCATCCATGTATTAAACTCGGAGTATCTAAATTTAATGTGAATACGGAAGTTCGCGAAGCTTATATGGACGTGTTAAAAAGTAGCATTTCTGAGCCACAGCCGGATTTGTTGGAAATAATGGAAAAAGCTATCGATGCCATGCAATCGGTCATTTCTGACAAACTGCAACTTTTCGGTTCTGTCGGTAAAGCTTATTTGCATCATTCTCCCTACAGGGATGACTTGACCGCAAAGAGTACCAGCAACAAACAAACAAGCGGCAACCAATCAAGTGTTGGTCAAATCTTAAAGCCTGTGAATAGTGAGGCTTTCTGTCTTCTTGTGAAGTAAAAAAACTCAAGTCCTGACTGCGAACCAGTTTTTAGTCAGGACTTTAGGAATGAGAATTAAATAACTTCCACTCTTGAAAGTGGGATGGGCGTCCCGCCCGTCCAAAAAGGACGGGCGGGACGCCCATCCCACAATAACAATTAAAATTGTAAGTTATTTAATTCGCGATCCTTAGTCGTCTTTAACCGTTTAAAAATCGATCGGGATCGATGCCAGATTCCCGCAGCCGCCGAATTAAAGACTGCAATTGAGCTTCCGCTGACTCGGCCCGCTGCCGTTGCTGTTCCGCTTCAGTCAGAATCCAATTGCCATCAACATCATACCAGCGCAACCACAGTCGATCGATTCCCTGGAACTCGCCTTGCCACAAACCCAAGCCCAGACTTAGATCAGCAATCCACACTCGCGAGTCAGGCAATTCTAATTCTTGATAGTGTCCGCCCTTCAATTCAAACACTCGCAATTTGTTAGTATAGCGACTGAAAACCCCATAAATAGGAACCCGCAAAATTTGCTCGTAAACCTCCCATTTTCTAGGCGGTTCCTCCTTCGTCTCCAGATCCAAAACTTGCCCGTTACCCGCAGCGTTTCCCGACTGAGGTGGCAACTTTTCCTCATCGGTATTGTCGCCTAAATCTTCTTTTTCTGTTCCCGGCGAAAGCAGTTCTACAATTACAAAAGGATTCACACCTTCCTGCCAAGTAACATAACTCATCCGCAGTTCGGAGCGATCGTAAAGTCGGGGAACTCCCACAACTCCCAACCAATCCGGGCGCTTGTGCCACAGAGTGTGATGCACGTCATATTGACACTCCCCTGGCTGAAGCCGAGGGGATTCTTAATTCAGCGACTGACCTTAAAATGTTCTGTCCTCACGGCAATACTTAAACTTTTCAACCGTGGAGTACCACCAATTGACGAGTCCAATTCAGAAACACTCTCTTGGGATCTATCTCCAAAAGCGTACTAGAATATTTATCTAGAGTTTGGGTATGCCCTACCCTACTTAACAATTCCCAGTAGACAAGTTTATGTTTGCTGGATTGAAACCTACATTTTCGGTTTCGGCTGTTTAGAGTGTTTTCGCCGCACTTTGTCCCCCAGTTCATGCCTAAAAGTGTGTCTTAACTGTTTCACTTCGGACAAAGGAGTTTAACCTTGACTGTCTTAGTCTACCATATTGTCCCGTCTTGTCCAACTTTTTAAGAAAGTTTTTTGAATTAAAAAGATTGAATTTTAGATTCAGGATTGAGGTAAAGAGAACAGGCAGGATAAATCCTGCAACGCCCTTTCATTCCCGGACTGAAGTCACGGGGTTTTCAGGGTATTCCTTATAAAGGTTCATGTCGGTGCCGCTAAATATCTCAGAAGCCGGATAATTCCGAGGTCGAAACGTCAGGCTCAACAACTGCGGCTGCAAATCGTGAAATTCGTCAGGCAAACCAGGTTCCTCCGGGTCTTCGCTGGGTAAATCGTACATCGTCGGCAGCGTTTCTCTGGGCGATCGCGGCGGATCGGTTTGCGGCACAGGATATTTAAAAGGCAACATATAATATTGAGAAATGACTGCATTTATGCTAACATCACGGGAGCATCCCAATCAGGCTTTCACAGGAGTGCAAGCCCTAGAGCTAGAAGCGAGAGATATCGGCTTTGCCGTGCGGGACGATCGCACTCCTAGAAAGCAATTCTAACAAAAATGGGATGATTCCCTTTTCTTCCTCTCGTCTGTGAAGTTAATCTAAAATCTAAAATCTACAATCTAAAATTGACTGATCCGAAATTCTGCACTATGATCGACATTCCTCAACTGATTGCTCAAGAACTTTCCATCAATCTGTCTCAAGTCAATAATGCTCTGGAACTTTTCGCAGAGGGAGCAACTATTCCGTTTATTGCCCGCTACCGCAAAGAACGCACGGATTTGCTGAATGAAATTCAGTTGCGAGATATATCCGATCGCTTCACCTATCTGACGGAAATTGAAGAGCGCAAAAAGTCGATTTTAGAGACGATTAGCTCTCAAGGGAAACTCACTGAAGAACTGCAAGCTAAAATCGAATCGTGTTTGCAAAAAAACGAACTCGAAGACCTTTATCTGCCTTACAAACCCAAGCGGCGGACGCGAGCGACAATTGCTAGGGAAAAAGGTTTGGAACCGCTGGCAAATTTTATCAAAAGTCTGAACTTGCCGACGGCTAAACCAGCAGACTTGGATGCGGAAGCTGCTAAATATATTTCGGAAGAAAAGGGAGTTAAAACAGCAGAAGAAGCTCTCAAAGGTGCTGCGGATATTTTGGCGGAAGCGGTTTCGGAAAAAGCTGAATTGCGGGCTTATTTGCGAGAGTTTTTGATGAAAACAGGAGTTTTTGTATCAAAAATTAAAGATGATTTCCCGGAAGGAAGCACTAAATTTGAAATGTACCGCAATTATCAAGTTGCAGCGAGAAGCGTTCAGTCGCACAATATGTTAGCGCTGTTTCGGGGGGAAACGGAAGGGGTTTTAGATTTGGAACTGGCTTTTGATGAATCCGCAGTGATGGCTTATTTGGAAGCTCAAGAAATTAGAACTAGGATACCGTTCGTTAAAGAGTTTTATCGATCGACTTTGAAGGATGCCTTCAACCGACTGATGAAGACTTCGTTAATCACGGAAGTACGATCGCACAACAAAGCCGTCGCTGATATCGAGTCGATCGCTACTTTTGAAACCAACCTCCGCGAGTTGCTGCTGTCGGCGCCGGCGGGAATGAAACCGACACTGGCGATCGATCCGGGATTTCGCACGGGGTGCAAAGTTTCCGCCCTCGATGAAACCGGGCAATTTTTAGAATATCAAGCAATTTTTCCCCACCAAGCGGCCGCTCAGCGACAGCAAGCTGGTAAAATTGTCAAGCATTTAATTGAAAAGTATAAAATTGAATTAATCGCGATCGGCAACGGTACAGCTTCCCGCGAAACAGACGAATTTGTTTCGGAAGTTTTGGCCCAAATGGACAGGAAACCGATTAAAGTCATGGTGAATGAATCCGGTGCATCGATTTATTCCGCAAGCGAAGTGGCGATCGCCGAATTTCCCGACCTCGACATCACCGTCCGCGGCGCAGTCAGCATCGGACGGCGCTTGCAAGACCCCCTCGCCGAACTCGTGAAAATCGACCCGAAATCCATAGGAGTCGGTCAATACCAGCACGACGTTGACCAAAAACTGCTCAAAAAGAAACTCGACGAAACAGTCGAAAGCTGCGTGAATTACGTCGGAGTTGACTTAAACACAGCCTCCAAAGAACTGCTGACATTTGTATCAGGAATGACGGCAACAGTTGCTAAAAATATCGTTAATTACCGCAACGAAAACGGCGCATTTAAAAATCGCCGCCAACTCCTGAAAGTTCCCAAACTCGGCCCAAAAGCTTTTGAACAAGCAGCCGGCTTTCTCCGCATTCGCGGCGGCGAAAACCCCCTGGACAATACAGCAGTTCATCCAGAAAGTTATCCTGTAGTGCAGGCGATCGCCAAAGATTTAGACTTGCCGCTGACAGCAATAACAGAAATTTCGGAAAAAATCAAGACTGTAAATATTAAGAAATATGTCACAGAGAAAGTCGGAGAACCAACACTCCGAGACATTATTTCCGAACTAGAAAAACCCGGAAGAGACCCGCGCGCCGAGTTTAAATATGCTACTTTCCAAGCAGGAATCAAAGAAATCTCCGATTTGCAAGTTGGGATGGAATTAGAAGGCATAATCACGAATGTAGCTAACTTTGGAGCCTTTGTTGATGTGGGAGTACACCAAGATGGTTTGGTTCATATTTCTCAATTAGCCGATCGATTCGTGGAAGATCCGAAACAGATTGTTAAAGTCGGACAAGTTGTGAAAGTGCGGGTTTTGGAGGTGAATGAGAAGTTAAAGCGGGTTAGTTTGACGATGAAGCTGCAAGAAAAACCGCAACCGCAAAATGGCAATAGCGCGAGGCTTCCGGCCCCGCGGCGACGTTAAAACTTTGGGGAAAGGTGAAAAAGGGCGATGGCGTCCCGCTTGCAGCCCGTGCTACGGCTATAATTATGTAATCCTCACCAACCTCAAAATTATATGGTTGCAAGTAAAAGCGACACCTATGTCTCCCCTGAAGATTATTTAGCAGGCGAGAAAGTCAGCCCCATCAAACACGAGTACAGACAAGGTGAAATCTATGCAATGGCAGGGGCAAAAAAAGCTCACGCCATCATTAGTCTCAATGCAGCAATTTTGCTGAGAAATCATCTTCGGGGAAGTGGCTGTATACCTTACGTGGCAGATGTAAAAGTTCGGATTGAGGCAGCAAATTGTTATTACTATCCCGATGTAGCGGTGACTTGCGATGAACGGGACAGAAATACTGCTGAAGATTTCATTCGCTATCCGCGCTTAATTGTGGAAGTTTTATCGCCGACAACAGCGGCTTTGGACAGAGGCGATAAATTTGCTGATTACCGCACTTCTGAAAGTTTGCAAGAGTATGTGTTAATCAATCAAGAAAGAGTTAGTGTAGAGTGTTTTCGCCGGAATGCAGAGGGTTTGTGGGTGCTTTATCCTTACAGTCAAGGGCAAGAAGTTCAGTTTTCTAGCGTTAATTTTAGCTGTGCGATCGAGACATTGTATGAAGATGCCACTCCAAGTCTAGTTAATTATCCATAATAATTGTTTGTAGTTAGTAGCGCATTGCGCTGGGGTTATATCAATTCCGGTTGCATCGGAATTAATATAACTCGAAATCAGGACACCGGGAGTGCCTATTAGTGTCAACAAACACGTCAAACCTGCAGTCCGACAGGGGTTAAAACCCCTGCCTCAAAGTGAAAGTCCTCTGAAGAGGACTGAAAAACTCATCAGTCCTCTTCAGAGGACTTTAGCTATTAGACAGGGACTTCAGTCCCTGGCGGACTGACGGGTGGGCGGGAAAACTGGCGGACTAAAAACTTAAGTTGACACCTATGGGCAGTGCCGTTTCCCTACAATAAATCGCCGTAGGGAAACGGCACTGCCGTGTCCTCTATATCATTCCGTTGCAGCCGGAATTGATATTATTGCTATTTTTTCTTTGTGGCTTTCCAAGTGCCACCGTAGAAGTAAAAAGGATTTTTTTTACTTACGGATTCCCAACATTTAAGACATAAAAAAAACCACTGCCCCGACTCGTCATACCGGGCGCGGTAGAGAGTCGGGGCAGATTGGGAACAACGATCGCAATATTTGATTCTGATTGCCCTGGCCATTGTTACTCTGTTTTAAACAATAACGGATTCTTGAGGACGGGCGAATATCATGCGGCCGGCGCTAGTTTGCAGGGCGCTGGTGACTACGACTCTGGCTTCGCCGCCGACATAGCTACTTCCTGCTTCTACGACAACCATTGTGCCGTCATCCAAGTAACCGATTCCCTGAGAGGGTTCTTTGCCTTCTTTGCGGATTTTTAGTTCGATCGTATCTCCCGGCAAATAAGTCGGGCGCACCGCATGAGTCAAGTCGTTGATATTCAAAACCGGCAGTTTTTGGACGGTAGCTACTTTCGATAAGTTGTAATCGTTGGTGAGCAAAATACCGTCGATATCCAAAGCGAAGCGGACTAATTTCGCATCGACTGTGGCAATATCTTCGTAGTCAGCCGAGTGAATTTGAATGCGTTCTGGATATGTTTCTTTGATGCGGTTGAGTACATCTAAGCCACGGCGTCCGCGCACTCGCTTTTGATCGTTGGCGGAATCAGCTACCAGTTGCAGTTCTTGGAGCACGAATTGCGGCACGATAATTTGACCTTCGAGGAAACCTGTTTCTAGCAGGTTTTCAATTCTGCCGTCAATAATGCAGCTAGTATCGACAACTTTGGCAGTTGCTGGTTTGAAAGTACCTTCGGCTACCAACACCGTGTCTAAGCTTTTGGGGTTTATCAGCCGCAAGAAAGCGCGGCCGTGAGTGTCGGTCAAACTGACGCCTGTGAAGCCGAACATGACGCTACCCAAGACTGCGACTAGAGGTTTGATGAAGCCGAACTCGCGGGGAATTGGCAACAGGAATAGCGGAGCCAGCATTAAGTTTGCTACTAGCAGTCCGATGATTAAGCCGATCGCCCGCGTCAGCAGCATCTCCACTGGCATATCGCGGACTTGTTTTTCCAGGCGCCGATAGGTTGTTTGAGCCACTAATCCCATCACGAAGCCGATTAATGCTCCAAACGAACCTAGTACAGAACTTAAACCTTGTATATTTGTAACTTGCTCCAGCAGCTCGGTCGGCAGGAGTTCGACTCCGTAATAGCCGATGCCTCCGCCTGCGATTATGAATGAGATTATTATGATTGCGTCTAGCATTAGTTCTAGGTTAATGAATTTATTCCCATTATATCTTTGCAGTGCTGATACTTGTTTTCATGCTTTGGTCGGATATCGCCCTATTTACTCAGGAATTTTCATAAACTTATATTTCGCGGTTGTACCCTTTGGGGGATGTGCCAGGGAGTCGCTCGGAATTTACCACGCCCCGCCGCAAGCAGGCACGAGGTGCGAATAGACCGCCCTGCGGGATGTCCGGGAATGGTGGCCGATCGAAACCGGTACGCGGTTACATTAAAAGCTCCGTAGCACGGGCGAGGGCGGGACGCCATCGTTCGCAGCGCTTTTTTGCTAATAAAATGTCATAATATACATAATTATTCATGATTGTTTAATTAAAACTTTAGATTTGAAGTTGCGCTTTCGGCTTTAGATATAATGAACCCTCCCACAGATTATTTAACATTTGAATTAAAAAAAAGTGTGCAAGCGACAAATTCCGGCATTCCTAGTTCGGCTTACCTGCACATACCTTTTTGTCGCCGCCGCTGTTACTACTGCGATTTTCCGGTTTTTGTGGTGGGCGATCGCAAAAATGGCGAGAATTCCGGCACAATCGTGCAATACGTTGCTGTACTGTGTCAAGAAATTCAAGAAACTAAAAATTTAGGCGCATCTCTGAAAACAGTTTTTTTTGGTGGCGGCACGCCTTCGCTGCTTTCTGTCAGTCAGTTGAGCAATATTTTAGAGACTCTCGACGGCAAATTTGGGATTGCTGCTGAGGCGGAAATTTCTATAGAAATAGATCCGGGTACGTTTACTTTAGAACAGTTGCGGGGATATGCAGCGGCGGGAGTAAATCGAGTTAGTTTGGGAGTGCAAGCTTTTCAGGATGAATTGCTGCAAGCTTGCGGGCGATCGCACTCTGTCGCTGATATTTTTGAAGCAGTGGAAATAGTGCGATCGGCTGGTATTGTCAATTTCAGTTTAGACCTAATTTCGGGACTGCCGCACCAAACTTTAGAAAACTGGGAAGCTTCCCTGAAATCGGCGGTGGAAATTTCCCCGACTCACCTGTCGAGTTACGACTTAATTGTTGAGCCCTTAACTGCTTTCGGGCGCTACTTTGAAGCAGGCGCGCAGCCGCTACCAGCAGATGAAACCGCTGCTGGAATGTACCGTTTAGCGCGGGAAATTCTGACGGGTGCTGGCTACGAACATTACGAAATTTCTAATTACGCTCGCGATGGCTATCAGTGCCGCCACAACCGCGTTTATTGGGAAAATCGCCCTTATTACGGTTTGGGAATGGGGGCGGCGAGTTACGTGGAAGGCCGGAGGTTGACTAGACCTCGCAAAACTCAAGAATATTATCAGTGGGTGCGATCGATCTCTGGCCTCAATTCCCCTGCTACTCTTCAAATTGGGGGGGAAACCCAGCAGGATATTTCCCCAGCAATTGAGCAAAATTTTCCAGTCTCAGAAAATGACTTTTTGTTAGAAACGCTGATGCTAGGTTTGCGTTTAGCAGAAGGAGTTAGCCTGTCGGCGCTGACTGAAAAGTTTAGTCAGCAAACGGTTGATAAAATTTGGCGTTGTTTGCAGCCCTACTGGCGGCAAGGATGGGTGGAAATTATAACGGAGGATAGGGCGAGCGCAACTTTAGGCGATGCCGCGAAACTGCCGCTTGCGGGCAATTTGAGGTTGAGCGATCCCGAAGGTTTTTTATTTTCTAATACAATTTTAGCCGATTTGTTCAGCCAGTTAGGCGAGGATAATTAGCTCTGTCTGAGGAAGTATACCCCCCGGCAAGCGCGAGTGGCAGTAAAGCCGGGGCCGCCAATGCGATCGGAAGCAAATTAAATTGCTCCCTCGCTTTATACTGTCAAAAATAATATATTTTCTATCGATCCCTAAACAAATCTTAAAGGCAAACTAAGCCTTGAGATAGAGGCCACGACTGCACTCCAGGCGTCATACTTAAGACTGAACATTTAAAAAGTAATTTAATGAACACTGTAACTATCGAGCGCAACCAAACCCAAAACCAGCCCTGCCTTCTAATTAGCGAGCGCGGGTGCAAGTCGGCTTCCAAGTGTAATTTTTGCGGTCACTACCAACAGGCAAGAGGTTCAGTTGGTCACTGTCAATTGTTGAACGCACCTGTTAGGGGAGGATGGAAATCTTGCACTTTAGCAATGCCAGCTTTTGCACCTTCTTGGGAATAGGGGGAAGGCGCTGATGTTTCGCCGGTGAAATTTATTAATTAACCCAAACAATGTAAAAAAAATCTATAATAAATTGTATTTTAACTGGGAATCTGCTATAATAAGCTTAGGCCTTTCGCGGCTCGATCGCACAATTGCACAAACAAGTTAAAAAGATGAATTTGACACTGACTCAGGTAATTTCCGAACCTCATACGCGCATTTTGTGTTGGTATCTAAATAATACTAGCAAAGTGCAAATCGCTCGCATTACAAATATTCCTAATTGGTATTTTGAGCGGACAGTGTTTCCGGGGGAACGTTTTTTGTTTGAAGCGCTGCCGGAAGCTCAGTTAGAAGTTTGCAGGAGTGCGGATACGGGTGCTATTGTGTGCGAGCGAATTTTGTGCGATCGGCTGCGAGTTGAAGAATTAAGCACGGCTGATTGAAGATAATTCCCCCGACTTACCAACGAGAGGTAGAAACCCGGTTTTTTTTCAGAAACCGGGTTTCTCTGTATGATTATAAAAACTCCGTTCGCGATCGCACTTGCGACATCATAAACCCGGTTTCTTCGTAGATTTATCGTTACTAAGCCCAAAATTCGTATAAACCGGGATTCTCGCCACCCCATGCGTCAGCCCTGAAACTGTCGCAAATGTTAATCTAAGCTAAATTATAAAAAATCCACCACTCTTCAATCCTAAAACCCGATGTCCCTCACCGAACAAATCCTCTTCCAACTGCCAGGAGACGCCCTCGGAGGTCTGAGAAAAGTCGATCGACTCTGGGAAAACCTCAAACAAAACACCGCACCAACACCCCAAGCAGTCAAACACAGCCAACAACCCCTGGAAACCCTCGACTTCGACATAGTTATCGGCGGCGGAACCCTAGGAATATTAATCGGTACAGCCTTAGCCGTGCGGGGTTGGCGAGTAGCCTTGCTCGAACGCGGCACCCTGCGAGGCCGCGATCAAGAATGGAACATTTCTCGCAAAGAATTAGACGCATTCTTAGAACTAAATCTGCTATCTGTTGAAGAGATAGAAAAGGCCATCGCCACCGAATATAACCCAGCCCGCATCAGCTTTGCCAACACCCCAGACATTTGGGTGCGCGACGTACTCAACATCGGAATAGACCCAGTTTACCTCCTAGAAACCTTGAAACAGCGATTTCTCCAAGCTGGAGGAAAGCTATTTGAAAATACACCATTTAAAACAGCCACAATTTACCCAAATGGAGTCTTGGTAGAATCTGCAAATACCGAGACACAACCTGCTACAAATTTATTTAAAACCCGATTATTATTAGACGCAATGGGACATTTTTCGCCCATTGTCCGTCAAGCAAGACAAGGCAAAAAACCCGACGCCGTATGTTTAGTAGTCGGCAGTTGCGCTCAAGGATACCCCAAAAACGACACTGGCGATATATTTGCATCCTTCACCCCAATGCAAAATCAGTGCCAATATTTTTGGGAAGCATTTCCAGCCAGAGACGGCCGCACCACCTACTTATTTACCTACATAGACGCCGACACAGAAAGATTCAGTTTAGAAACATTATTTGAAGAGTATTTGCGGTTGCTTCCCCAATATCAAAACGTTGAACTCGACCAGTTAAAATTCCAAAGAGCACTCTACGGATTCTTCCCCTGCTATCGTCAAAGTCCTCTCAAAACGCCTTGGAATCGCATACTCCCAGTCGGAGACAGCAGCGGTAGCCAATCTCCCCTCAGCTTCGGCGGTTTCGGCGCAATGGTGCGCCACCTCAAACGCTTGACTCTAGGAATTGACGAAGCTTTGACAAGCGACAGTCTCAGCAAAAATTCCCTCGCACTTTTGCAACCCTACCAGCCGAATCTATCTGTCACCTGGTTGTTTCAGCGTTCGATGAGTGCTGCGATGAATCAAAAAATAGACCCCAATCAAATCAATCAACTTTTGGCTGCCGTCTTTCAGGTAATGGAAGAGTTGGGAGAACCGGTACTCAAACCGTTTCTTCAAGATATCGTGCTGTTTCCGGCTTTGTCCCAAACCCTGTTTAAAACAGCAATTAGCCATCCCGGATTAGTTATGAAAATTATCCCGCAGGTTGGAATAGCCAATTTGCTAGATTGGATGGTTCATTATGTGAATTTAGGAATTTATACGGGATTGCAGCCTTTGGGAAAAGCCGTAGAACCGCAGGTGAAAAATTTAGCACCGGAACAGCAATACTATTTTCACCGATTAGTTGAAGCGTGGCAATATGGCGCTGGAGGCGATTATTAACTGATTAACTGTGGCACGGGCATCTTGCCCGTGGCTAATATCTGAACAGGCTTTCCGGCCTGTTCCACAACACAATATAATTTATTGATTAATTAACTGTGGCACGGGCATCTTGCCCGTGGCGAATATATGAACAGGCAAGAT
>NZ_JAUBOV010000020.1:0-64112 GCF_036700405.1 Microcoleus sp. T3_D1 | reverse complement strand
GCCTGTTCCACAAGATAATTATATATGAACAGGCAAGATGCCTGTTCCACAAGATAATTATATATGAACAGGCAAGATGCCTGTTCCACAAGATAATTATATATGAACAGGCAAGAGACTTGTTCCACAACATAATTATATTAGTTGTGAGTCATGAAGGAGCTATAACTGCTAAAGCTTGGGGAATCACTCGAAATTTTGCAGGCGTGTAAGTTGTGATTTCACCGTCAGTATTAATGGGACGGCGTTTGCTAGTATTAACCTCAAATTCTTGAGCGTACAAGGCGCGAACGTTAGGCGAACTGGTATAATTTCCTTGCCTCATAGCCGGCAGCAAACCAATGATTTCCCACCAGTGTATTGTTTCCAAACTGTACAAATCCAGTCGCCTGTCGTCGATGGTGGCATCCTCGGCAACTGTCATGCCACCTCCGTAATAGCGTCCGTTGCCAATGGCAATTTGAATAGTTTTAACCTTAAAAGATTGGTTTTTTACCTTAATTTCTGCTCGAAACGGTCGCGCTGACAAAATTGTCTGCAAAGCAGTAAAAGCATAAGCTAAGACTCCCCAGCGCTGCTTCACGTTTTTAGTCAGTCGCTGGGTAATTTCCACGCTTAGTCCCAAACTCGCAACATTAAAAAAATGTTGACCGTTAACCCAACCCAAGTCTATTAGCCGAACTTTACCGCTGGCAATTACTTGACAAGCTGCGGATAAAGCTGTAGGAATTTTAAGAGTCCGGGCTAGGTCGTTAGCAGTTCCCATCGGCAAAATACCCAAGGGTAACTTGGTGTCTATCAAACCTTCTATGGCGGCGTTGAGAGTGCCGTCGCCGCCGCCGATTATTACTAATTCGACTTGAGTTTGGTAGCGCCGAATTGTTTGGGGAATTTCGTGGGCGTGGTCAGTAGATTCTATAATTAACTCAAAACCCAGTGCTTCTAATTCTCCAGTGGCTTGAGATAATAGCTTTTGCCCTTTTCGGGAGTGCTGGTTTACTAAAAGTAGAGCTTTCTTCATTTGTTAATTTTTAATTAGGAATATTGCGTATTTTAAATGACAAAAAGTATAGCTTGATGCCTTAACTGCATGAAATTAATGCTTTACTTCCATTTTACCAGTTATGATGGATTGACAAAAATGTTAAAAAATGGATAATTGTAGCAAAAGATTGGTAAAAAGTAGCTCCCTCCCGCTCTGACCTAGCAGCAAAAAACCTCGCTTCTCGATCGCCACTAAATTAAAATCATGTCTAACTTTTTAGAACAAGCGCAAGTCGCTGCCGATCGCCAAAACTGGCCCTTGTTAGTTGAATGCTTGCAGCAAGTGACAGCCGACGGTAGCAAGCCGCAGGAACAACACATTTTAGATCAAGCTGTCAGTTTAGCAATAGAAGCCTTAGAATGGGGCGATTTTCAAGACCGTTGGGAAATTGCTAAAGTATTGCCAAATCTGGGAAATGGCGCGATCGCACCTTTAATTGCCGTGCTCGAAGACGAAGACGCAGACACCGAGCCCCGGTGGTTCGCCGCCCGCATTCTCGGAAAGTACGCGCGGCGAAGCTATCCCGTAGGGAATCGCCCGGAAGTGATTCAAGCTTTAGTAGAATTGGTCAAAAATTCCGACGAAGAATTGAGCCAAATCGCCGCCGAAACCCTAGGGAATTTCGGCCCGACAGCCATAGAATCCCTCGCAACTCTCTTGCAGCAAGAAGACTCGCGACAGTTTGCAACAGCAGCACTCGCCCAAATTCGGCGCACCGAAACCATCCCACCGCTGTTGAGCGTAGTCGGAGACTCTCAAGTTGCGGTGCGGGCAGCCGCAATCGAGGCCCTGAGCAGCTTTCACGACTCCCGCATCCCGCCGGTACTGGTAGCAGCACTCAACGATCCGGCGACAGCAGTTAGAAAAGAAGCGGTGCGAGCTCTGGGTGTGCGCGCCTATTTAGATGCAGAATTAGATTTAGTTAACTTGCTCAAACCTTTGCTTTCGGACATCCGATTAGAAGTTTGTCAGCAAGCGGCGATCGCGATCGGGCGAGTGAAAACCGATGCTGCAGCGGCTGCTTTATTTGAATTGCTGCGATCGCCGATAACTCCGGTTGAATTGCAAATCGAAACTGTGCGCGCCCTAAGCTGGATGGAAACTGCAACCGCTTTAGCATATTTGCATCAGACATTAATGGCGCAATTTAATAACATAAATTCTACTGTTTGTCAAGAGATAGTCACTGTTTTAGGGCGAGTAGAAAAGCCGGAATTAAAAGCTGCTGCTGCTGAAATTCTGATTGATTTGCTGAAAACAGGTCATCCGGTCGTGCAGGAGGCAGTCAGCAACAAATCTTTAGCTTTAGGTTTAGGAAAATTAGGAGATATGAGAGGGCTAGATGCTCTGATTTCAATGTTGGGCGACGCAGACAGCAGCGTCAGGCTGCACTGCATGGCAGCCCTCAAACAGCTAGGTGCTGCCGAGGCCAGGCAGAAATTAGAAAGCTTAGTGAAACAAGAGAGTCTCGAACCAAGATTAAAAGAGGGAATTGCGATCGCCCTGCAAGAATGGCAACAAAATTAATCAAAAGACAAAATACCTAACTCCCCAACTTCTTGAATAAGTCGGGGATATAATAGCGATCGCATCTTTCTTCTTCCTGCCTCCGTTACATCCGTTACAAAATCCGTTGCCGAACTTCCTTCGGCTATATTATCGATGTTCTTTGTGAATTTGGGCGATCGCACTTGCCACCCGATCTAAATCTTCATCAGTTAAATTAGAACCCGAAGGCAAACAAAGCCCGTACTCAAATAACTCTTCGGCAACCGCACCGCCCATACATTCGCAATCAGCAAATACTGGCTGTAAATGTAAAGGTTTCCAAACCGGACGCGCTTCTATTTTCTCTTGAGCAAGCCCTAGGCGAACTTGTTCTCTATCTGCACCGAAAGCGGCAGGATCGATCGTTAAACAAGTCAGCCAGCGAGTCGCGCGTCCAAAAGCAGCTTCCGGCATAAATTCAATTCCCGGCAAGTTTCCTAAAGCTTGTTTGTAAAAGTCAAAATTGCGTCGTCTAGCTTGAACTCGCTCCTCCAAAACCCGTAATTGACCGCGACCAATTCCAGCCAAAACATTGCTGAGACGGTAATTGTAGCCAATTTCTGAGTGTTGGTAATGAGGAGCGGGGTCGCGGGCTTGTGTCGCCAAAAAACGAGCTTTTTCTACCAGTTTTTGGTCATCGGAAACTAACATCCCGCCGCCGGAAGTGGTGATAATTTTATTACCGTTGAATGAGAAAATGCCGATTTTACCGAAGCTTCCAGGCGATCTATTTTTATAGGTAGCCCCTAGAGATTCGGCTGCATCTTCTATGAGCGGAATTTCATAAGCATTGCAAGCTTCTAGAATTGGGTCGAGATCGCAACTTTGACCGTAGAGGTGTACGATTACAACAGCTTTGGGTAATTTACCAATTTTTGCTCGTTTGTCAAGTGCTTCTCGGAACAAATCGGGGTTGAGATTCCAAGAAGTGCGATCGCTATCAATAAAAACTGGTTTGGCGCCAAGATAAGTAATCGGGCTAGCAGTTGCAATAAAAGTCAGAGTCGAGCAAAAAACCTCATCTCCCGAACCGACACCAATTAATTTTAGAGCCAAATGCAAAGCTGCGGTTCCGGAACTAACAGCCGCTGCGTGTTTAGCGCCAACTATTTCGCAGAATTCTTGCTCGAAAGCGTCTACATGGGGGCCAACGGGGGCGATCCAGTTGGTATCAAAGGCTTCTTTGACGAACTCTTGTTCGAGGGAACCCATGTGAGGTGTTGAAAGGAGAATTTGTTTTGTCATTTGATCTTCATTTGGGAGAACGATAGGCAGGAAAAAAGTTGGACTTGAGGAGTTATTCAGGCTGAATGTTTAAAAAATTGACCCGCCCTCCCACTAAATAATTATATTTTTCTTTGTGTCGTTTTAGTTTCTTCTAGATTGAGCAATCAGAGAAGCCAGGGGATTTAACCCCTGGCTCATAGCTTAAGTCTTTTTTAGAGGACTCTCAAAAATCTTTAGTCTGTTTTAATAAACGAACCGCTACCGGATCTCACTGTTAGTTTTGGAATCGTCAAGCACACCTGTGAATTCTGGGGCTGTAGCATAGCCTTCTTGGTTAATTCCGTCTCTTTTCAAGACTTTCAATACTGTCAGAAACAGAATTTTTAAGTCAAACCACAAACTCCAATTATCGACATAGCAAACATCAAGTTTGAATTTAGCATCCCAGCTAATAGTATTGCGACCATTGACTTGAGCCCAACCAGTAATTCCAGGCATAACTTCGTGGCGGCGTGCTTGTTCTGGAGTATAGCGATCGAGGTATCTGACGAGTAAAGGACGAGGCCCGACAAAACTCATGTCACCTTTGAGAACGTTCCAGAGTTGAGGGAGTTCGTCCACACTGGTTTTGCGAAAAAATTGACCGAGGGGTATGAGACGCTGTTCGTCGGGTAGCAAATTGCCATCAGCATCGCAATCGCTGGTCATCGTGCGAAACTTGTAGAAATTGAAAACGCGACCGTTTTTACCGGGGCGGGGTTGGCAGAAAAAGATTGGCCCGCCCATGCGGATGTAAATGGCGATCGCCACCATTAATATTACGGGAGAGAAAACCAAAAGGGCGATCGCTGCACATAATCTATCTAATACCCACTTAACCAATTGGCTGAATTTTTTGGGATTTACTAGTTTATTAAGTTGCGATATTTGTGAGTTTGATTTGATCGGTAGTAATTCGTAAATACTCATGATTCTACACTCCAACAGCAATTTACTGTACTTCCCTGATTTTGGCAGGCTCCGGGTTTATACGATAATGAATTCTGTCAAATTTACAGAAACTTTAAATAACTTCGGTGTTTGATGAAGCTTTTATGAACCTATGGTTGGGACGATCGCTGACTTTTACATAAAATTTAAAAAACGTCGCTGTTTTATGAATTTTTTGTAACATTTTGAGGATGGGGACGCTCACTGACTTTTCAAAAAAACGTTAATTATGGTTGCATACCTAGTTCTACAGTCAAAAGAATATCGGGCCGCGATCGGGCGGACTGCACGCTTAACGAGGTATGATTGAGCGTTGTGCGATCGTTTACCAGTGTCCAATCTGTAATATTATGTCCGGCTAATCCACCCTGACACGCTCGCGATCGTAGTTGTTCATAAAGTTACTCACTTTACTAGAATTTACTTCTTGCAAACAAAGTAAAGCATCCCTGCAATTAATTCATGTTTCAAGGATTCTATGTCATCACACATCTTACCTTTGCCAATTTGATAACTAGAACCAACGGAAACTATTTTAAACCCGACTTTTGTCAAGATTTGGTCAGCCTCTTGTACTTTATACCGATATGGGTAAGGCCCGCGATCGAGTAGCGCCAAAAAGTTATATTTTTCGCCCCGCTTAAGCCAAGGGATATATTCAATTGAGCGATTCGAGCCAGATAACCTCCTCAACATACTTAAATATGCTAAATAAAATACAAACGGACTTTTGATTCTCGATTCAAAACTTAAAAATGAGAAGACTGCTGTCCTCCCCTTTTTGAGAAGCCGATAAGCCTCTGTCAAAGCTTTTAATCTTTTTTCCTCTTCCTCTATAAAACACACAATTTGCGGCCAGTAAATTATCGGATCGACACCGGCATTTTCGTAAGTTAAATCAGTTGCATCCTGCACTTCAAAAGAGATAATCTGACTTCGATCTCTCTGCTTTGCTTGTTCGATAAATTCAGGCACATAATCATAGCCGTAAAGCTTTTGAAAACCTAAATCTTTCATTTCCCACAGAATTCTTCCCGCTGCAGTGCCAGCTTCAACTGTTTTTTCATTTTTCTTCAAATACTTGACAATTAGATACTTTTCGTCTTCGGTGAGAGTTTTTTTTATCTTCCCAAAGATCAAATTCGACTGTACTGTAAACTTCTTTGTTGTGGATGAGTGACATATACTTTTCAATTCCTATTCAAAAATCTTGCCCACTCTCAATTTTATTTAACTTTATTTTGTGCAGCGATAAGCAGGGAAAAATTTTGTCCTCAGTAGTTCTTCAACCTCCGCATTTAAAGACTTTGCCTGCAATTCAACCAGATGGCGATATTTTTCTTCATCTATAATTAAGCGCAGCGTCAGAAAGGTGTGCGTCTGCTTAGAAAAACCTGCTTTAAAAAGATATAGACTATCCTGGCCACCTCCAAAACCACCCCCCAAGTGCAAAACTTCATTGCCGCGTTCTTTAGCCCAAAATCGAATATAATCCAACATCAACTTGCTGGGTGCTTGTTTAATAAATTCGTTTCTGGTTCCTCCCAAGTGATATTGAATTATGCCACAACACTCGGTAAATATCCCAGAACAAGTAATTTTATCCTCTAATTCTACTATACACAAGTGGACTTTTTCACCGAGTTTAGAGAAATGCGAAAAGTATTCATCATCAAAATAGTACGATCGCCCAGCCCCTAACCGATCCATTGTTTCATAGTAAATTGAAATAAACTCGCCGATCGACTCCTGAAAAGGAACCATTCTTGCTGTCATCCCAGAGCGCTTTAACTTATTAATACTGGTGCGGTGATCCCGTCGAGTTTGACTCCATATTTCGGCTTCGGAGAGTTTTAAATTAACAGATACAGTTTCTCCATTAACGTTGCAAATATCGGGAGATAAAAAATCATTGAAGCCGCTGTTAAGTATCGGATGCAGCCGAAAAAATGCCGAACAGACTTTCTTGGCACGCAATGTAGAGATTAGCTGATTGATTGCTAAATCTAAAAACTCTTTCGTACTAGCGGCCTTATCACTCAATAGAATTCCCGGATAACCATAAGGGGAGACTACATCAAAAACTTCTTGTGTTGTTAAGCTTTGGTCAAATATGTTATCACACCGACGCAACAAATAAGGCAGAAAAAATATTTTGTCATCTTCTGCTATCAAAATAGCTTCTGCTACGGCGTTGTACCTAACAGACTCTAAATATAGATACTCAGGCAAATGATAAATATCGTGGCGAAGGTTTTCCAGAGTCTCTAACCACAAAGAGTCTGATAAATTAATTACTCGAATCTTCATTTTTTTCTCTACTAAACAATAAATTTCCTGTCGGGTACAATCCCTGCCGATAGCTGCATCCGTCAAGTAGGTTAAGTACGCCCTAACTATACAAAGACTGCACCCATTCCCATTCTTGCTTCAACCCTTCCCTCAAAGAAACCTGTGCCTGATATCCCAATATTTTCTGAGATTTGGATACGTCAGCGCTAGTATCCCTGGCATCTCCTTTGCTCGATTCTAGGTAATTGATGCGAATCGGGCGATCGACAATGTTTTCCATTGTGTGAATAACTTCTGCTAAAGCAACTCGACTTCCCCCTCCTATATTGAAAATTTCGCCCACAGATTCTGGAACTTTAGCAGCAGCTAAATTAGCAGCAATGCAATCGCTGATAAAGGTGAAGTCTCGGGTTTGCTGTCCGTTTCCGTAAATTGAAATCGCTTCGCCGCGCAAAATTGACTTAAAAAATATGTGGAATGCCATATCGGGACGCTGGCGAGGCCCGTAAACGGTGAAATAGCGCAACATGGTTGCCGGAACGCCGAAATTGTGATAATAAAGCGTACACAAACGTTCAGCAGCTAACTTAGTAATTCCGTAGGGAGAAACAGGTTGAGGACAGGCAGTTTCGCTGGTAGGGAAAGTTTCAGCATTGCCGTACACCGACGAAGAAGAAGCTAATACAAACTTTTTCAGTTGTGGTGCATCTTTTGCTGCTTCTAAGAGTACCTGAGTTGCATTGATATTGCGATCGGTGTAGCTGCGGAAACCCTCTCCCCAACTAGCGCGGACGCCGGCTTGCGCGGCTTGGTGATAAATGACTTCTGTATTGGCTAAGAGCGATCGCCAATCCAAAGATAAAATATTGTCCTCGATCAGTTGAAAATTTGGATGTTTTGCAAAATGAGCGAGATTTTTTCTCTTCATTTCGGGATCGTAATAATCGTTGACTTCATCAATACCGATAACTTTCTCACCTTGCTTTAACAGAGTTTCTACTAAGTGAGAGCCGATAAAACCTGCCGCGCCTGTAACGATATTACTCATTGGTTAATTGTTAATTGTTGATTGTTGATTTCAGCGTACAAAGCCTCGTATTGCTTCAGGATGTTCTGAAGTTCGTAAGCAAGTATGCTTTTCCTACCGCGCTGTGCCATTTCGCGAGCTGCTTGAGGATGATCCAGCACCCAAGCTATAGCCTGAGCCAACCCGTCGATATCTCCCAACTTGACAAGAAGACCGCAACCTCCTTCCAGCAAGTCGCGAGTGCCACGAATATCTGTACCGATCGCCGGAACTTCCAGACACAGCGACTCCATGACACAATTGGGAAGCCCCTCTTGCTCAGAAGCCAGCACTGTTGCTGCTGAGGCCCGCATCAACACAGGAATGTCCCGACGAAACCCCAAAAAATGCACCTTATTTTCCACTCCTAGCTGAGAGGCCAACTGCTGCATCTCCTTGATTTGTCCCTGGCCAGCAAAGGCTAAGTGTGCCTCTGGTCTTCCCAAACGAGCGAAAGCCTTTAAAACGTCGTGGGGGCGCTTCCGGGGAATCAACTCAGCAACAGACAAAAACAGCGACGTATCCGGTGATATTCCCAATTCTTGGCGCACTCGCAGGATTTCTGCTTCAGGAATCTCCAAGGGGTTGTAGCGATCGACATTCAACCCAGTTCCCGGTATATAACGGACTCGTTCAGGGGGAACCAGCCAGCGTTTGGCCGCTTCCTCATCCTCGCGGTTCACGACAACTAGGCAATCAGTCCAAGGCCCCGCAAGCTTTTCTAGCCCCTGAAAAATCGCATTTTTGAGCGGTGAACCTCCTTTGTAGAAGTGAAAACCTTGAGCAGTATAGATCACCTTGAGTTTTCCCTGCTTTCTCAAATCATTGAGAACATAACGACTGATAAAGGCCCCCACGGGGGTGGAAACATTTACCAGGTTATAGGCCTGCTGTGCTAACACTTCTCGGATTTGTGGCGGCGCAACCAGCAGATTTTGGGGCGCGGTGGGGTTTCGGGACCAGTTGATTTCCCAGGTGCGATCGAAGGCCTGCAAGCATTCTGGACAAGTCGAAACTCCTTTGGCCATCCCGTCTACCTCCCAACCGATCTCGCGCAAGTGGCGAGCAATGGGTGCGAAAAAAGCGCGGAGAGTTGGTGCGATCGTCGTTACTATCAATAGTTTGTTCATCTTGTTTCCCTCAACCACTTTTCCGTCATCTCTCGCACGTAGCGGTAAAATTGATTCCGCCGTTCCTGTAGCACTTCATCTCGATAGTCTTTGGCTTTCTCCAGGTTGCAGGCCGACATCCGACTCATGCGTTCTGGATTAGTCACCACTTCGCGAATTTTATTAGCCAAAGCAGTCGCATCACCGGGCGGTACCATATCTTCCGGCGGCAGCAGTTCGGGAATGCCACCTACCGTAGAGCCGATGCACGGGAGCGATCGGGCCATCGCCTCAATCATTGCCCTCGGTAAACCTTCCTGGCGGGAAGGCAAAATGAAAATATCAGCTCGATCTAACTCGGCGCGTACAGCATCGCCAGCGCTCAATTGGCCAAGGAAACAAACCCGATCTGCTATACCGCAGGCCTGCGATCGCGCCTCCAATTCTGAGCGATATTTGCCATCTCCTATCAAAACCAACTTCAGGTTTAATCCCGACTGCACGCAGGTAGCTACAGCATCAATCAGGACATCTGGGGCTTTATAGAGTTGAGCCAGCGTGCCGACACTAACCAGGGTGAACGTTTGCTTGCGGCGATCGTCACAGCGGGGCGCTGCAGCAAAAGCTGAATTCGGCAATTCAACGCTGGAATAGTGGGTGGAAAACGCCCCAGGCCCAGGAGGGTATCGGCATTGCAGGGCACCTTCTGTGACGTAGGCAGCAGAAAGTGCCCCAGCGCATTGATGCCTCAACCCGCGCGGGAACCACCAGCGAAAGAACGGGCGCAAGGGATGTTTAACGGCACCGGGTGCGAAGACATCATAGGGGTCGGCTACTACTTCTACAGCATACGGATGATTTGTCTGACTTAACATGGGTTGGATGCAAGTAGCAATCTGGGAACTCACCCGCAGAATCACGGCATCGTTGGGTGCAACTGCATTTCTTGCCGCACGCTGGACTTGCGGTGCTTTCTGGAGGTACTGCCAAGGGCCGAGGTAGTATGGTATGGCTGCGAAGGAAACCCCTTCGCCGTCTGCGCGTTTCCAGTCGCCAGAAACAGAAGGTACTTCTCGAACCCGCGCTACCACGCGCACGTGATCGAAAACTTCCAAGTAACGCATCCAGAAGGAATGTGGAAACGCTACCTGCGTCCAAACTTTTCCGTCGGGCGTGCGATCGAATCGATGTTCAAGAGCGACAACAACATTCATGAATTAGTTTCTCAGACTATAAACGCGAACATCTAAGGGATTTAGCGAACCTGTGAGTTGACCGTTTTTAACGCTCATACCAGAAGCGCGATCGGGAAAAATCTGTCGTGCTTCTCTGACATTTTCTGGAAGTGTTATTGCCACTTCTCCAATGCGATCGTATGAGGTATTGATGACCACAGCTAAAGTTTGATTTTGATACAACCAAATTCCAGCCAAGAGGTTTTTTACCCCCGTCTCAATATTTTTCAAATCACCGTCTAGCAAGAACGAGCTAATTGCTTGCATTTCTGGTACTAAAGATTTGATTCCCAACCATAACTCGGGATGTTCTGGCAAACTCCACTGCCGATCGTAATAAGTATAGTAAATAATTCCTTTGGCACCAGCCAAAATTGCCTGATATGTCATGTTACGAATTTCATCAAAAGTTGGTACTTTCGCCCCTGCATAATACCATCTAAATGACTGCACGTTTCCAATAATTAAGCGATTTTTTGGGGCGGCATCGCGAGCAATAGAAATCATATGTTTAACCCAATTTAAGGAAAGATTTTCTCCAACAGGATAAGCTTGAACGCCAATTGCATCCGCCGTATTGATAAAATTAGCAATTTTCTTTTCTTTGCTACCGCTAATATAGGTTATGTGAGCGGGATCAGCCATCTTAAATTTACAATGTAAATCTAAAATCTGATGGGGCGTAAATCCATCCTTATTACTATCGACATCATCAGCAATACTCCAGCCCCAAATCACTGGTTTATTTTTAAATTTATTGACTACTTCAATGGGATTAACCCTTGGGATTAACTCAAATTCAGTCAAAACGTAAATACCGCTGCGCTCAGCCTCATTGAGAAATTTTTCATATTCTTCAAATTTTTCATTGGTTTTGAAAGAAGGGTGAATTATATTAAATCCGGCGGCTGCAATTTCCCGCATATGATTGATGCGAACTTCTGCCGTAGATGACGAGGAAACGTGATAAAAACCAAAGGGGAAAAATGGTTTACCGTTAACCATAGCAGTACCGTCCGCACGAACTTCTACTCTAGGATTTGTATTGGCAATAACGGGGACTTCATCCGCACATAATAAGCTGATATTAGCACTACTGCATGAGCTGAAATAAAAAACAACTGAAATCAACAAAACCGATAATACCATAATTGCTTTGCCAGGAGACTTATTAGTTGTTGTTTTTTTGCTACTCATTGGTTAAGTTCGTTTGCGAGCGTCTTGCTACCTGTTTAACGTCTGTAATATCTATCTTGCCAACTGCGATCACTCATGGGGAGGAATAGTATTTTGTGTCTGACAGGGACTAGCACCTGAACTCAAGGCTAAAGCACCGAATAGGAAAATCCACCACAGACAACTGAGTATGTGTAGCCTAAAAATGAAAAAATTCATAAATACTGAAAATACTGAGGCAACCATGCCACAGGCAAAAATTGGAAAGACCAATTTTCTTGAATCCCGAAGCAGGAGACGGGCATAAACAGTCAACAAGAAGACAAAATATAGGAAACCCACCATTCCTAGCTCGACAATTAGTAGCAAAAAAGTTGAGTGAGGGTGATATAAAATCGGTCCGAAGGAAGTTCGTATTATTTTGAAAGTTCGACCTCCATCTACATCTGAACCATCCTCAATATCTAGAATATACCAATCCCAATAAGAGCCATAACCTGAACCCAAAATATTCAAGTCGTTAGTCCGATTACCTATAATCTTAAAAGAGGTTGAGTATGTATCTGAACGAGATGAGTCTTCTAAGGATTGCAAGCGATTGCCACTATTTGATGTCGCCAAAACTATTAGCCCTGCTATCATTACGAAAACAATCACTCCCAGAGCAGCAAGAGCCGCAATCTTCTTATTTTTATTAAACAAGATTATCAAACCAAGAAATAAGCCAAGAATTACCAGTGCGCCCCGCGATCCCATACCGATCAGAGTCAGCATTAAAACAAAAATAATGGCAAGCTTAAATAAACGTTGAGTAGGAGTTTGAATGATATCTTGAATCGCAAAGGCCAAAGCTGGTATTAGCGCAAAATATCCATCATCTGACCCAAACAGCGGGCCTTGTACTCGCACCGTCGTATCGTTAATGAGCGCGCTTCTTACACCAGCCAATTGGAAGGATGATAAAGATGTGGCTGTGTATAACAGCCCCACCGCACCTAGACAAACTGTAAGTCGCCAGAGAAATGATCGTACAGATGCCACTGGTCTTTTGGCGATCGCATTATAGCCCAGCAAAAAGCTGGATGCTGTCAATATCAGGGTACAAATCATTCCCTTAGCGTCGCGCGGGTCCATTCGGCTATCTTGAAGGGATAGTGTAGCGTAAAATATCAGGCTAACTGTCAAAATCGGCAAGTGATAATGCCAAGGTTCGAGGAAGGCGGTGATTAGGTGTTCCCGTCGGGGCATAGTGGTACTTGACGGTTTATTCCTCCTTGGCCACAGCAAAAATATGCAAGCGACTGCCACAAGAAGTATGTCTTTGCCGTTAACAGGTATCGATTCAATTTCAAACCACGGAGTTTTGGTCGATGGTATCACCGTCCAATAGAAAAAGCTAAACCAGAACAGCACGTCTAACATAAAAGAAAATTAGGAGAAATGACTAACGCTAGCAGCTAGGAAAGTTAGCCTGATACACTTTTGTTAGCTCTTTTACACTCATCTCAATACTGAAAGAACTCTTTTCTAAAACCGCTAGGGTATTCGATTGGGTAATGGCTGATGTATCGGCTCGTGCTGACAAAACTTCCTCTGCCCAATCAGATGCCGAGCGCGACAAGGAAATTCGCCGCACCAGAGGCTTGACAATATCGACTTCCTCCGTAATGACATCGGAGAAAATACAGGGAAGTCCAGCAGCCTGTGCTTCGAGCAATACTAAAGGCAACCCTTCATGAAAGGATGGCAAAAGGAATACATCCATAGCACCTAGCATTAAGTGGGGTACGTCGGGTCGGAGACCTGCGAAAATAATAACGTCTGTCAAACCAAGCTGAATAACTTTTTGTTCTATTTCTGGGCGCAACGAACCATCTCCTATCAGTAATAGGCGCATTTTTGGTTCTCGTTTGGCAACTTCCGCCACAATTTCCAAGAGAAACAGATGGTTCTTTTGTTCTATAAATCTGCCTACGTGACCGATCGCAAAAGCATCCGCAGGTAAACCCAATTCAGTCCGAATAGCAACCGAATTGACAGGAGACTGGAACGGAGTTAGATCGATGCCATAGTAAAGAATTTGCCTGCGCGGATCGGTTGACCATGCTGAACCGAATAGAGACCCCGCTGCCTTGTAGCTAACTCCTAAACCAACTGTTGCATAGCGATCTACACACCATTCTGTTAAAGCGAGATACAAACGCCGATACCATCCTGCTTTTGCCTGAACCGAGGAGGTATCGTTATGGCTTTGGGCAATGCGTACACCTATGCCTGCTTGTTTTGCTAACCAAAGAACGTAACCGCTGAAGTGGTGAACGTGGCTGTGAACAATATCATAGGGCCCGTATTCGCGTAGAATTCGTTTAAAGTTGCGAGCGTACAGCCAAGGTTTTTCAGGATTGAGGCAGGGGATAATCTTGCTACCAAGAACACGCACTTCGTCGTCGTAAGGACAGGGTTTCTCAGTGTGAACTAGAAAGTCCATCTGAAAGCGATCGCGATCGATATTTCGCAAAACGTGCATCAGCCAAGTTTCCACTCCGCCACGATTCATACCGCCAACAACATGAAGAATGCGGATCGGACGCTGTTTAGTCGATATTTGATTTGGTTCCTTGATATTTGTTGAGTCGGTATAGTGCATGAATAATAACTCCGAAACTAAAAACTGCTTGAACGATCGCCCCAACGATCAGCGCGATCGCCGCCCCTAGGACTCCCTGTGTCGGAATTAACCAGAAACAAGCGATCGCAGAACTCCCCGTTACCAAAACAAACAAAGGCATTTGCACCCGAAAGTATCTAGCTGCCGTCATCCCGTAACCCAAAAAGGAAGAAACGTAACCCATACCCGCAGCCACCATCAGCCACGCGAACAAATCAGCCCGCTCAGCATACTCCGGTTTATAGAGTAAAGTTAGGATTTCCGGGCCGGCAACAACAGCGACAAAAACGCCTCCCGCACCTAACATCAAGCCAACCCCCACCAGCTTCAGCAAAAGTCTGCGAAAAGCAGTGCTATTTCCCGCCGCATAATATTTTGCCAGCCGCGGACTTGCAGACTCCGCAAGCGCACTCACTACCATCTGCCCAACCACCATCAGGTAAGACATTGCAGCGAAAATCCCCAGTTCCCGTTCGCCCAAATACCGCTCGATAAAATAGCGAGGAATATTAGTATTTAGCGAAATCAACATCATCACAAAACCTAGGGGTAAAGCCAGCCAAACTAACTTTGCCAAAGTTTTTCCGTCCCAGCGCGGGTACAAGGGATTTTGGCTTTTTGCAGGTTCAGCATCGGCAACTAATAAATTTTCTTCCTCTCTCCCGTGCGAGGAATTCTTTAAAATTAATCTACCATTGCGAAGATCCCAGCCGAAGAGAACTAAACCCCACGCAACTGCTAATCCGATCGCTCCCCCTAAAACACTCTCAGTCAGGGAAACTCCGATGCTTAAAAGTAATAACGACAAAGGCCCTTTAATCATCAGGGCGATGGCAATCCTATCCATCCGTTCGTGCTGTTGAATCAATCCGTAAAACACGTCGCTGATCGACTCGAAGGATTTCGCCAGTGCGATAGTCAAAATCACCAAGGATGTCTCCCCTCGGTATCCAGCTTTGAGCGTAATGCCCGCAATTATCAATAGTGCTAACCCAGTTCCAATTAACCTCAGACCCAGATAATCACTAAAAACATAGTCCCCTTTCGCATCCGTCGCTTGGATACCTCGCAGTTGCAGATTAGTAAACATCACCACAGGCGCTGTCACTGCCAATCCCAAGGTAAATTGACCCACCATTTCAGGACTGCCCAATTTAGCAAGCACCACCAACATCCCCCACTGGGAAGCCGCATAAATGAGGTTGCCAGTGAAAGTCCAGGAAAAATTACGGCGTAATGTTAGTGGTTTCAACTGTTGCATTAGTAACTAATTACCTGCTTGCTAATTTGTGAGTTCCCAATCGTGTATTTCCCCTTTCAAAATTATTCACAAATGTCCCATTAACTTTTAACAGCCATAGCCCCAATCAATTTTTCTACCTTAGAGCCTTCTACAGGCTTCGAGAAAAAGTATCCCTGTCCGTAGACGCACTTCAGAGCTTTGAGCTCAGCTATTTGCCACCTCGTTTCTACTCCTGTGGCAATCATGCCCATACCTAACTCCTGAGTTATGGCAATAATTTTGTGAAAAATTTCTAAGTTGGGGTTGCTAGCATCCAGGCCGGTGACTAGAGAGCAATCTAGCTTCAAACTGTCGAATTTCCCATACTTCAGCCGCGTCAATTGGTAGAGCTGAGTTAATGATACATCACTAAGACCACAGTGGTCGATTTGTACTTGCACACCTAAAGTTTTAAGTTTGAGAAAAACAGACCCAGCCAACTCGGAATTTTCCGTCACAACATACTCAGGAATTTCTAACCTCAAACTCTGAGCATCGAGATTTGTTTCTTTCAATATTTTGGCAATCGTCTCGATTAAGTCAGCTTGGAAAAACTGTTTGCTAGTCAGATTCACGCTGACTGTTAAAGGAGCGTTAAGACGAAATTGCGACTGCCAAATCCGCATCTGGCTGCAAGCTTGCCGCAGTACCCACTCGCCAATAGGAACAATCAAGCCTGTTTCTTCTGCCGCTGGTAGGAATTCGTCTGGCCAAAGCAAACCTCGATTTGGGTGCTGCCAGCGCAATAGCGCTTCAAAACTACTAATCTTATTAGTTTCCAGGCAGACGATCGGCTGATAGTGAATCCGAAACTCCTCATTTGCCAGAGCCACTCGCAAATCATTCTCTAACTGAATAGATGCTGCACTGCTAATCTTTGCCACAGGGGTTGTTTTTTGGGCTGTAGTGGCTTGCAAATTGGCGGTTGAATACCCTGGTACGTACTCAGGAACTAACTGCTGTAACATTGAGACTATTAAAGTGGTATCATTGCGATCGCCTGCTTGACAAAGGGCTTCTATTTCCGGGTCAATATTTTCTTTCACTAGGCGGCTGGCATTGCCGAGACTCAGAATTTTTTCGTGTTTAGTGCGGTTGTATTTCTCGCCCGGAATAAACAGTTCTTCAAACAATTTTTCTCCCGGCCGCAGCCCTGTAAACGCGATTTCTATGTCTTTACCCACTTCATATCCTGAGAGCTGAATCAAATCTTTTGCTAAATCAAAAATTCTGACTGGTTCCCCCATCTCCAGCATGAATACTTCCCCGCCATTGCCGATGACTGCTGCCTGCAAAACCAGTTGAACTGCCTCGGGAATTGTCATGAAATAGCGAGTGATATCTGGATGGGTAATTGTGATCGGCCCGCCCTCAGCAATTTGTCGCTTGAAAGTAGGTACGACGCTACCTCGACTGCCAAGAACATTACCGAAACGAACCACTACAAAGGGGTTTTTGCTTTTTTTGGCTGCTTGCAGCACCAGCATTTCGGCAACTCTTTTGCTAGCTCCCATAATGCTAGTTGGATTCACCGCTTTGTCGGTGGAAATCATCACAAATTGTTGCACATTGTATTTCAATGCCAGATCCAGGAGATTTTTCGTCCCCCGCACGTTGTTAGTAATCGCTTCCGGCGGGTTTAATTCCATCATGGGTACGTGTTTGTGAGCGGCCGCATGAAAAATGATGTCTGGTCTCACTGTTAGAAAAACGTACTCTAAGCGCTCGCGAAAGCGAATATCGGCCATAAAGGCTGTCACGCGAGTAATATCTGTTGGGGTTGGGCTGGTTTTTTTGAGTTCTGACAGGGCTTTTCCTAATTCTTGTTGAATGTTGAATACAGAATTTTCTCCGTGTCCGACGATGATGATTTCCGCAGGAGCGCACTTTAATATTTGCCGACAAAGTTCGCTGCCGATGGAGCCACCCGCACCGGTAATTAGAACTTTCTTACCTCCCATCAATCCCAAGACTTTCTCAACATCGGTTTGGATGGGTTCGCGGCGGAGCAAGTCCTCAATCTGTACATCTCTGAGGCTACCTAAACTGACACGACCGTTGATGATTTCATTGAGGCCGGGGAGGGTGCTGGTTGGAATTCCAATTGACTGACAAATTTCTACGATCTCCCTAATCTCTTTTCCCGGAGCTGAGGGGATGGCAATCATAACTTTGTCGATATTTAGCGATCGAACTACCTCCGGAATGTTACAGCGATTGCCGACTACAGTCAGTCTGCCAATCTGCTTGGAGATTTTTTTGCGGTCGTCGTCTATGAAAGCGATTGGCTCTAGTCCTACCTCTGGGCTCCTCTGCATCGTTTGCATCAGAGATGTGCCTGCACTGCCCGCACCGACTATCAGGACGCGCTCGCGTTGCTGAACTTTCCACGATTTTTGGTTCCATCTTTCCAGGGCTGGAATGCTGAAACGAATCGCCGCCACTAACAAAAAGCTGATCATAGCGTCTAGTAGCGGCAGCGAGCGTGGCAGATTTGCGATCGGCGAATTATTTAGCTGGTATAGTTCTTGGAACAAGATAATTTCCCCTGCTAGGGATATACCTATCAGCATCGTTATTTGTGCCATTTCTTCCAGGCCCGCATACCGCCAGTAACGCTTGTAGAAGCCGCCGGCATAAAATACTATAAGTTTGACTGCTACAAATAATACTGTAACTACCGCTAGGCTCTGTAAGTAGGGAGTCAGATCCAATATGCCATCTAAACGAATTTCCAAGGCCAGTAACGGTGCGATCGCAAAACAAATTGCATCGATTATCAAAAAATGACGGGTTCTTAATCCCACCAACACTTTGCTAATTTTTTTTCTGATCATATTCTTCCGACCCTATTAGACAACAACTTTACCGTAAGTAGATCGAGTACCTAATGTTGAGGTAGTTTTTTATACCACACTCTCCCCTGAAATTAATCAACCTTTTAATCGTCGGGCCTAACTCAAGTGATATTATGGTTAAGGAGAGATTATCAAGAATATGTCCCGTCTCTTGATTTCATTTGGGAGAGGATTTTTTCAGCTAAAATTTATAGATGCCACCTTATTGCTGCGTCTATCTTCTCCTACTACTGGTTCGATCGCTCAGAACTTTACAATTATTTACATAATTTCACCCAAAAATATTTCTCTAGGGGGATGGCCAACGATATATGTGTTAAAACTATGACAGTGCTTGACTTAAGTGATACAGTGGATATCCTCAATAATGAGCAAGACTTAAGTGCCAAATAGTTCGCTAAACTTATCCATACTTAATCGCCCTTGAGGAAGTTCTATGTTTGCCGTTAAACGAGCGCTAAAATTGAATAACAACGAAGCGACTTTGATGGCAAGACACGCAGGATTCCGGCGTGTAGTATTTAATTTTGGATTAAGCCTGCGAACTCAAATGTATAGTGAGGGGAAATTTACCGACTCGAAGGTAATCAACGAAGTCAAAAAAGTTCTTACCAACTACGTCAAGAAAAAGCCTGAATTCGGCTGGATGAACCAGTTGTCTAGTCGAGTTTACCAAAATGCGTTGATCGATCTAAAAGATGCGTTTAGTCGGTATCGATCTGTCCAAGCAGGTCATCCAAGATTCGCTAGTCGCCGAGACGGTCAATCTTTTACAGTCGATTCGTCTAACGGAAAAGTTCTACTAAGCGCTGGCAACACCATAAAGATTCCTACCTTGGGAACTTTTCGGCTCTACGAAGCCCTAGAATGCGGTTACGTGTCTCAAACTTTTACGATTTCAAAAGAAGGAAGTCGTTGGTTTGTTTCCTTCTGTGTTGATGCCGAACGTTTACCAGTTCAACAGTCTCAGGCATCCGTGGGAATCGATGTGGGCATTAAATATGCGGCCACGCTGTCAAACCAGCAGGTCTTTGATGCACCAAAACCCTTAAAAGCCCGTGCGAAAACCAAACTTGCTACTTTGCAGCGCCAAGCCTCAAAACAGGTAAAAGGCTCCCAAAACCAACGCAAAACCTATAATAAGATCAGCAGACTCCACGCGCGGATAGCTTGCATTCGCCTAGATTTTCTTCACAAGTTAACAACTCCCACCGCCCAAAATTTCAAGCTAATTAAGATTGAAGACTTGAATATAAAAGGCATGATGGCGAATCACAAGTTAGCTGGGGCAATATCAGATATAGGATTTTACGAATTCAAACGCCAACTTGATTACAAGTGCAAAATGTATGGAGCAACTTTAGTGCTGGTAGATCAATGGTTCCCTAGCTCTAAAACCTGTTCTAATTGTGGCCATAAAAAAGATATGCCACTAAGCGTTCGGACTTTTGACTGTCCTGCTTGTGGGAGATCTTTAGATCGTGATGTGAATGCGAGTTTAAATATTTTAAACTGGGAACCCAAGGCTATTGGGGGATAGCCTACTTATCTTGGGATTAGCCGTCTACCCAACAGCGTAGGAAGTGAACTCGAATTGTGTCTAAAAATGAGTTTAGACAAGTTTAGATAAGTTTTACAAAGCAGACAAAGGCGATCGCACATCGTCGCATCCTTCGCGATCTACGTGGGCGAGGTATCATAAATATCCGTTTTACCATCCCACGACTTTCAAAGGAACTACGTCGCGATCCTTTTATCCGTGAAATCTACCGTCAACGCAATATAGTTGAATCTGCTATCAACCGACTCAAGCAATGGAGACGTATTGCTACCCGATATGAGAAATTGGCTGGAAATTATACAGCCATGATTACGCTCGCCTTTGTCTGTTGTGGTTATAGTTTGAACACACGCCCTAGGGTGTTAGAGTTTACAAAAAATCATTTTTCTGGAGTAACAGATGGAATCAACTGAAAGTGGTATCGGATTTCCGGAATACTGGCAGATTCTCAAGCGCCGGTGGCTGCCAGCCTTAGCTGTATTTGCCTCGGTTGTGGCACTCACCACCTACGCCACGCTGAAGGAAAAAGCAGTTTATGAAGCAGAAGGAAAGCTGTTATTTAAGAAAACAACTGCTGGCTCTGCTTTAACAGAATTGGGAAAAGAAATTGGACAGTTGACTCCGGCGGCGGAGCAAAGTAACCCTCTGACTACCGAGATCGAACTGATTCGTTCTCTAGAAAATGTTGAAAAAACGATAAATAGGCTTCAGTTAAAAGACGAAACAAATAATCCTGTGAAAACAAAAGAGGTTTTAAAGAAACTGACAGTAGCTACTATTCGGGGAGCTGATATCCTAACGGTTTCATACAAACACCAAAACCCAAAAGTAGCAGCCGATGTCGTAAAAACCCTGATGAATTTTTATATAGATAACAATCAAAAAGTGAATCGCCTAGAAGCTGTGTCTGTTCGACAGTTTATTGAAAAAAAACTGCCTAATTCCGACCAAGCTATGCGGAAAGCAGCGGCAGAATTGAGCAAATTTAAAGAAGAGAATAAAGTCGTAAATCTTGAAGAAGAAGCTAAATCAGCCGTGGCAGTTATGGCAGGACTAGAAAGTCAAATCGACCAAGCTAAGTCGGATTTGCTCAATGCCAGTGCTAAGTCCAAAGCATTTGAATACGAGTTACAAATGAATCCCCAGCAAGCATTGACCGCCAGCACCCTCAGCCAATCTAGCACTGTGCAGGAAGCTCTGAAAGAGTACAAACAAATAGAGCGGCAGTTAGCAATTGAGCAAAATCGCTACCTGGACAATTCGCCTATAATAACTAGGTTAGAAAATAAGAAAGCTACGATGAAAGCTTTACTAGACAAACAAATACAACAAGTTTTAGGCGGGGATCAGCCGTTGCAAAATCAAAGTTTACAGATAGGAGATGTGAAACCAAAACTAATCGAAGAATTTATCAAGGTAGATGTAGAACGCCAGGGTTTGGCTGAGCGAGTTACTATTCTCTCAAATGCTCTAGCTGCTTACAAGCAGCGGGTAAAAGTTTTGCCTAAGCTAGAGAAGGAAAAGCGGGAACTGGAAAGAAAACTCCAAGAAGCCGAAGCTGATTATCAGGAATTGCAAAAAAAACTCCAGGAAATTCGGATTACTGAAAATCAGCAAGTGGGGAATGCTCGGATTATCCAAAATCCGAGTGTCCCTGAAGAACCAGTGCGTTCTCGCAAGTCTTTATTGCTGGTATCTGGCGGCTTGTTGGGAACTCTGCTGGCTATAGCTGCGGCGCTGCTTTTAGAGTCTCAAGATAAGTCCGTGAAAACTATTGAAGAGGCGAGGGAATTATTTGGGTTTACTTTGTTGGGAGTGATTCCTTTTCATAAAAAGTCTGAAAAAAATCCTCGGCGCAAGGCCTGGCGGCTTAAATCTACTTCCCTGGATTTAGAGGCATCTCCCCGACAGATTGTTGTTAGAGATAATCCTCATACTTCGAGCAGTGCTGCTTACCGAATGCTTCAGGCAAATCTGAGGTTCCTGAGTTCGGATAAAGAGCTGAAAGTGATTGTTGTCAGTAGTTCGCTACCGCAAGAAGGCAAGTCTACTGTATCGGCTAATTTGGCTGTAGCTATAGCTCAATTAGGACGGAAGGTTTTGCTGGTAGATGCGGATATGCACTGTCCAGTTCAACATCGGATTTGGGAACTTCCCAATCAAGTAGGCTTGAGCAATGTGATAGTCGGACAAGCTGGGTTTGGGGATGCGATCGCCCAAGTCATGGATAATTTAGATATACTCACTTGCGGAGTAATTCCGCCTAATCCAATGGCTCTGTTGGACTCCCAGCGGCTCACTTTATTAATTAAGCAATTTTCGGCTACTTATGATGCCGTGATCGTTGATGCTCCTTCTCTGAATGTTGCTGCTGATGCTCTGATTCTGGGGAATAAAGCAGATGGGATTTTATTGGTTGTGCGACCTGGAGTTCTTCATTCTGGTACTGTGGCTTTTGCGAAGGAGCTATTGAAGAAATCAAGCCAACACGTTCTGGGCTTAGTGGTAAATGGAGTAAGTCCTAAAAACGAACCGCACAGCCATTACTATTTTACCAATGAATCTTACGCTCAAGAGCAAAGTTCTGGCATCAATAAAATAACGAATAACCAGTAACCAATAACAAAAGTTAACAGTTAACTGTTGACTTTTGTTATTGGCAGCCGCACTCCGAAAGTCGAGCCGAGTCCTTCCCCAGGACTTTCGGCCCAGACAGTCCCGCCGTGGAGTTCCACGAGATGGCGGACGATCGCCAATCCCAGTCCCAGCCCGCCGTAATTGCGCGTAGAAGTGCTGTCAGCTTGGCGGAAGCGATCGAACACAAACGGCAAAAACTCCTTGCTAATGCCAATTCCCGTATCGCTGACAACGATCGAAACAGAGTGAACCGGAGACGGCCCAGACAAGAGGGCGCCACCCGCTGCTCCCGGTTCCCCATCCTCCGAGAGCCTTATTTCCACGCGACCCGACGGCGGCGTAAACTTAATAGCATTCGAGAGCAAATTAGACACCACCTGCTGCAAACGAGTAGCATCGCCCCTCACCGAGCTCACCCCTTCGCTGCAAAAACTCACCAATTCAATTCCCCTAGCTTCAGCCTCAAGGCTCAGCGCCTTCACGGCCATTTCTACAATCCGTGCCAAATCCACCGGGAACAGCTTCAAACACACTTTGCCGCTCACAATCCGGGAAACGTCGAGCAAATCCTCAATCATCTGAGTCTGCAACCGCGCGTTTCGCTCAATAGTCTCCAAACCCACAGCCGTTTTTTCAGCACTCATCTGGCGCTGCCGCAGCATCTGGGCCCAGCCCAAAATCGCGTTCAGAGGCGTCCGCAACTCGTGAGAAAGCGTTCCCAAAAACTGGTCTTTAATCCGGTTGGCCTCGGCTGCTTCCCGGTAAAGCCGCGCATTGTCGATCGCCACCGCCGCATCCCGCGCCAAATCCTCCAGCAAAACCAAATCGCTCTCCCCGCAGCGGCGGCCCGACTCCCCGCACAGCAGCGAAATCGCTCCCAGCGTCCGCCCGCGAGCGATCAGCGGCACGCAGATTGCCGACAGCACCTGGGATTGGGATCGCAGCACCAACTGCAGTTCCCTGTCGGACACAACCGCCTCGATCACCCATTCCGGTATTTCTGCGTATAGCTTCGACTCCCCAGTCCGCAGCACCTTTGCTACTCCGTGCCGTCCCTGGGGGTCTAGCGGCATACGCCGATCGATTTGCCACAGCAGAGCGACTTTGCTCGGATCTGAATGAGCAACTGCGTGCAAGCGGATCGAGCCGTCGGCATCGAGCAAATGCACGCAGCACCAATCCCCCAGCGCCGGTACTGTTAAATCTGCCAAACCTTGCAGCGCCTCCTCGTAATCCAGGGAAGCCGACGACAGCACAGCCAAAGCTTGAGCGCGAAAATAGGCTGTTTGGGTCGCTCGCTGGCGATCGTCAATATCCGTACAAGTCCCGAACCACTTGATAATTTTCCCCTCAGCATCCCGCACGGGCAATGCCCTGCCCAGATGCCAGCGGTAAGCCCCGTCAGATGCCCGTTTAAAGCGGTATTCCACCTCGTAAGTCCTCCCCGTCTGCACGGAGGTATTCCAGCGTTCTAGGCAGTTTTCCACGTCATCTGGATGCAAAACTGGCTGCCACCCCCAGCCTTGAGTTTCCTCCAGCGTCAAGCCCGTATATTCAAACCAGCGCTGGTTGTAGTAGTCGAGCCAGCCGTCGGCTGTGGCAGTCCAAACTATTTGCGGGATGGCTTCAGCGAGGACGCGGTACAACTGTTCGCTGGCTTCGGCTTGGCGACGGGCAGCCTGTTCCCTGGCCAAGGCTAGGTTCCGCTGTTCTTCGGCCTCTTTGCGAGCGGTAATGTCGCTAATCACGCCGATCCATTTGCAGGGATTGCCTTGTTTGTCAAGCACTGCTTTGCCCCGATCGATCCAATAGAGCAAGCCGCCCCGTTGGCACTGAACCCGGTATTCCTGAAAAAATGGGGTGGCAGAACTGTCTGGCGCACTCAAATACCGATCGACCGCGGCTAAAACTCGATCGCGGTCGATCGGGTGCAAGATACTGTTCCAAGCTGCTCTTGTCCTCGGAAATCCGCCTTTTTCGTACTCCAAATGTTGGTCTACGTGACCGAACCACAGCACGATCCCGGTTTCGATATCCCATTCGTAAATCAAATCGCTGGCACTTTCTGCCGCAATCCGAAACCGCTCTTCAGACTGTCGCAGCACTTCCAGAAATTTAAAGCGTTCCGTCACGTCCAAAACCAGAGACAGCACCGATATCAACTGTCCCGAATCGCTGTAAAAAGCCGAATTGTACCATTCGCAGTGTACCAACGAACCCGACTTATTATAATTGCTGTTGCGAACTACATTGCAGCGATTTTCTGGTTGGTTTAAACTATAAATTGCCGATTTTACCTCTTCAAAATCGCCCTTAGAAATAAAGTTCCATTCGCTAAAATGCTTGCCTAACACTTCTATTTTTTCCCACCCAAAAATCTTCTCGGCCGCCGGCGACCACCCGCTGAGACGAAAATTTTTATCCCACTCAATCACCGCTAGGGGCGTATTTTCAAAATGAGAAGTGAGTTTTTGCAGCGCCTCGCGCAGGGATGATTCTACTTGCTTGCGCTTAGTAATATCGCCAAAAGAAATAGCAATCCCGTCGCCCAATTTAACGGTCATAATCCGAAACCAGCCGACAATGCCTTCGTTGTTGTAATAAATCTCGGTATCGAGGGTAATTCCTGTTTCTACAACTTGCACGTAACGGTCGAACAAACCGCTATCTTTATGCCCCGGCAGCACTTGCAGCAATCGCTTGCCGATTAATTCGTCCGGGGTACTATGCTGAATTTTTGCCGCTGCGGGATTGACGTATTCCCATTCAAAATCCACAATTGTGGATTCGTCGCGAATGCTGCGGAATACGTTAAATCCGTCTAGAGATAATTCCTGAAAAACGCGGAAGCGTTCTTCGCTTTCTTGCAGCTTGCCTACAGTGTCAAGCAGGAGATCCTCGACTCGCTCGCGCTGCGTTATTTCTGCAAGCAATTGCTGGTTAATTTGCTGGAGTTCGGTTGTGAGGGAGGGGACGGAATTTGTAATAACAGAGTCGGCTTGCAGTCGCTCGACCTTTTCAGATTCCAGCGCCGTATTTCCTGGAAAAGACGCCGCCCCAGCCCAAGCCAACACTGGAGGAACCCAGGGTATCAGGGACGCTACAGCCCACAAAGAGATGATAGCGGTAACGGCGGCGATCGAACTTGACAGCCAGTAGCTGGGATGCACCAGCATCCAAACTTGCATCAAATAAGTTGTCCCGCCGCAGAAAAACCAGGCTCCCAATAGGAGAAACCCCTTGCTCAAAGGCACGTCTCGCTGCTTGCGGGCATAGTATGTCAGAATTGCTGGAATTGAATAATAAGCCAAGGCAATTAACACATCGCTGACGGCGTGCAGTCCCATCAACTGGGGCTGCCACTGGCAACAGCCATCTTGCGGAATAAAATTGTGGTTAAATGACATAATCTTAATAAATGCTTAATAAATTGCAGCATTTCGGCTTTCCTGTGCGATCGATCCTAGTTGCACTTGTGTTGCTGACCCGCTAATTTCTAGTTTATAGCTTGTAAAAGTATAGTCATTTATTGGATGACGTGGGAGGCATGAAGTCCCTCCCCTTTCACTTTCACTTCGAGCGGATTAACCCGCCTTGGCTGAACTACGCAGCTCCCTATCCCATTGCTAAAAGCATTTGGGATTGCTTTTCTTAAGATATTATAAGAGCCATTAACATCGGCGTTAATTAATCGACCGCTCGATGTTTTGTACAATCCTCTCTTAATTCGTTTACCACTAAACAAGACATAATCAGCACCATTCTCCCCGTAAACAGGAATCGGGTCTAAATTCAGGAAACTGGATTGAGAAGTATATGATTCTTCCTGCACCATCACTCTTATTCCAACCAATGCCGCCTTATATTCCAACATCTCAATCAATCGAGCATGAGGAACTGTTACGAAGTTCTGATTAGTTTGTTTCCCCAAATTAATCTCGTTTTTCCATTCTACATTTTTACCAATTATCAGAGTCCCAATCTTTCGTTCTCTTAAAATATTGATGATGTCACGACTCGATGAGTGCAAGTAATTATCGATTTTCTGGTTTCGACAACGAGTTAGGCGTTGAATGCGTGATGAGGTTTTACGCCGACCTTTTAATTGAGATTGTAGATGTGCTTTACGCTTGTTATAGAATTGATTAATTGATTTCATTGGTCGCCCGTTAATCAGTAAAGGAAGAAATCCCGGCTGATTTGAAGTTAACGCCACTAAATTATTCAATCCTAAATCAATACTAGCTATAGACTGTTTTTGGTTTTCATTGAAGGTGGACTCCGGTTCACTTCGACTGGGATCAGTACAAGCATTATAAATTACCTCTATTACATAGGAATCGCATTTGGGAACCAATCTAACTTGACAAATCTGCTCTGGTTTTACCTGGGTTTTAATTAAAATATTAGTACCTGAAAGCTTGATAATTCCTTTATTCAATTGCTTGCTACTAATCGCCTGCATCGTATAAATGACAATATTTCGTCCTTTGATTTTATCTTTGTACTTGGGGATTTTTGGGCGTCCCTTAAATTGTGTGGACTCAGTTTTGTAAACTTTAATGGCTTCAAAAAAACCTTGCCAATTCTTGTCCAATCTCATCAATATTTGTTGACTTACCTTTGCTGGTAACGCCTTATATGCTGGATGAGATTTCATCAACCGATCCATTTTGTTGTAATTGAGATATCCCCATCCATATATAAAGTTTTGGCGGATAACGTAGTTGGCAGCATTGTAGAGATTTTTTGATTGAAAGGCTAATTTATCGATCGGAGCGAAACGATGTTCTGTGGATTTAATGATGTGTCTCTCTGCTAGTTGCATTCAGACTCTCCATTTTTTAACGAGCGCAATCATTCTCTCAGTTGATCTTCCTGACTATATGATACTACCATTGCTTACTACTGTTTACAAACTTAATAAAGTTTTATAATACACAAAGAAACAGCCAAGCATCCCGCATCTTTCTGACGGGGCAGTGTCAATTGCTAATGCCTTGGCTTGTCTAGCCCCAGAATCAAAACTAATCGGTACCTGTATCAAAGTGTACTAAACTCTTCTACTAAATCGGTTAATGTCACAGATTATATTCCTGTAAAATTTCTGAAACCATCTCGAATTAAACATCCATGCGCTTAGAGCAGCTTCAAGCATTTCTTTCAGTTGCTGAAACTGGTAGCTTTCAGCAAGCGGCCCGGAAGTGCGGCGTTACCCAATCGACTATTAGCCGCCAAGTGCAGGGATTAGAAGCGGAAGTGGGTTTGTCGCTGTTTCACCGCACCGCCCACGCGAAACTGACTGTGGGAGGGGAATGCCTACTGCCTCACGCTCGCAAAATCTGTCAGACTTGGCAAAATGCTGCTGAAGAATTGGGAGACTTACGGGCGGGAAAGCAGCCGGAACTTTGCGTGGCTGCGATTCACTCGGTTTGCGCTGCTTATTTGCCGCCTGTGCTGCAAAAGTTTTGCCGCGACTATCCAGACGTGCAATTGCGGGTGACTGCCCTCGGTAGCGATCGAGCTCTGAAAGTCCTCAAAGATGGTTTGGTGGACATAGCGGTGGTGATGAACAACCGCTATTTTACTCAAGCCCCGGAAATGTTGGTTGAGGTGCTCTACAATGAGCCGATCGAGGTGTTGATGGCGGCGGGTCATCCCCTGGCCCAGTACGATCGAGTACCTTGGCCGGAATTGATTTGTTACCCGCAAGTGGTGTTTAAGGACGGGTACGGAATGCAGCGGATGGTGCAAGAACAATTTGGACGCATGGGTGCTAAACTTCATGCTGTTTTGGAACTCAACACTCTTGATGCTTTTCGGGGTGTGGTGCGACAGGGAGAATTGATTGCTTTGCTGCCGCATTCAGCTTTGGTGGACGCCAAGGGCGATCGCACTTTAGCAATTCGGTCGATCGCCCCAGATCGGTCAAATTCCAAGGTTTCGACGATCGGTCAATTGGCCGCCGATCCCACTTGGACTCGCGAAGTCGTGTTGGTGACAACTCACGATCGAATGCAAATTCCGCCGATCGCCCATTTCTGGAATCTGGTACGCGAATTTGTGCCGCCATTTGATTTAATCAAGCTAGAAAAATCAGGGACTTAATTCGATAATTTTGAACGGAATTTTGGGAATTTTAAATTGAAACTGATTCAAATCTTACCAATTACTAACTACCAATTACCAATTACCAATTACTAACTACAAACTAACAATTACCAACTTCACAAGTTATGAGTGACGCATTTAGAGAATTGCTGCGAAAAATTGGCAGCGGAACACACACAGGAGAAAACTTAACTCGCTCCGAAGCAGCAGCAGCCACGCGGATGATGCTGCTGGGAGAAGCAACACCGGCTCAAATCGGAGCTTTTATGATTTCCCACCGCATTAAACGGCCCACTGGGGAAGAATTAGCCGGAATGCTCGATGCTTATGAAGAATTGGGCCCTATGCTTGCCCCCCCAAACCGAGAAAAAGGGTTTGCCGTCTCTACCGTCGCCGTGTTTGGTGTTGCTTACGACGGGCGATCGCGCACGGCTCCAATTAGCCCTTTAACGGCCCTAATTTTAGCCGCCTCTGGCGTCCCAACCATCATGCACGGAGGGGATACGATGCCAACGAAGGAAGGCATCCCCCTGATGGAAATTTGGCGCGGTTTGGGAGTGAATTGGGGAAAACTGAGTTTAGAAAAAGTCCAGCAAGTTTTTGACAAGACGGGTTTGGGTTTTGTGTACCTTCCCAAGCATTTTCCTCAAGCCGCCGCTTTAGTTCCCTACCGGCGCGAAATTGGAAAACGGCCACCTTTTTCGACAATGGAGTTGATGTGGTGTCCCTGTGCCGGCGACGTTAACGTTATATCGGGCTACGTCCACCCGCCGACAGAAGGTATGTTTCAAAAAGCCTTTGAGCTGCGCGGAATCAAAAATTATACCACAGTCAAAGGATTGGAGGGAAGCTGCGATTTGCCGCGCGATCGTACTGCAATTATCGGCATTGCTAAGCCCGACGCTGAGTTCGAGCGAGTGCTTTTAGCCCACGGAGATTACGGTTTTAGCAGCACAAATCCTGCCTTTGAATCAGCCCCTGAGTTATTCAAACAAATGCAGGAAGTGTTGCTGGGAAAACCCTCGGAATTGATGCAATCTGCTATCTGGAACGGCGGATTTTATCTGTGGCGCAGCGGAGTTTGTTTGGATGTGAACTCGGCTTTAATTGAGGCCGAAACTTTACTCAGCAGCGGTCAAGTTGTTCAAAAACTTGAGGAAGTTAGCCAAGCCGTTAGTGTTTTGAGTTGAGAATGACAGTTGACAGTTGACAGTTGACAGTTGACCGTTAACTACTGACTACTGACTACTGACTACTAGACATCTCCAATAATTATTGTGGAACAGGCATCTTGCCTGTTCAAAACAGACAATTCTTGCGATAACTAATGACTACTGACTACTGACTACTGACTACTGACTAATAACTAATGACTAATCATAAAATTGCTGTAATTGTGCTTGCAGGCGGTCAAAGTTCGCGGATGGGTAGGGATAAAGCTCTACTGGAAATAGAGGGGAAATCCCTATTGCAGCGGGCGTTGGAAGTGGCGGCAGTTGTAGGGCCAGCAGTTTATGTTCTGACTGCTTGGCCCGATCGCTATCGATCGACCTTAACCGAAACATCCCAATTTCTGGTAGAGTACAATCCGGGCTCCGGGCCTTTGGTTGCATTGACTCAGGGATTGAGAGAAATTGCGGCAGAATGGATTTTACTGTTAGCTTGCGATTTGCCTTTGTTGGATGCCCAGATTATTCAGAGTTGGGCGAGTCAGTTAACAGAATTTCCCCCATCAACTTTAGCAGTTGTGCCTTATCAAAATTCGCGCTGGGAGCCTTTGTGCGGCTTCTACCGCCAACAATCTCTGCCCAGCTTGCAAAGTTTTATTGACAAAGGGGGACGTTCCTTTCAAGTGTGGTTAAATCAAATCCCCGCAATCCCTCTACCTGTAGGGGAACGAGAAGCAGTAATGTTATCGAATTGCAATACATTAGAAGAGTTTGAGCAATTAAAAGGTAAAATGGTGAACGGTTGACAGTTGACAGTTGACCGTTGACAGTTGACTGACTAATGACTACTGACTACTGACTAATGACTAATGACTAATGACTACTGACTAATTACTAATTACTAATTACTAATGATTAACCAATATTGGTTGCTCGATCGCAATATAACATTCCTCAATCACGGCTCTTTTGGGGCTTGTCCGATTCCCGTACTGGAAGCGCAAACCAGTTTTCGGGAACAACTCGAAAGAGAACCATTGCGCTTTTTACTGCGGGAATTTGAACCCTTGTTGGATAATGCGAGAAATCAGTTAGCCGCATTTATCGGTGCGAGTGAGGATGACTTGGCTTTTGTGCCGAATGCCACGACGGGAGTAAATGCAGTTTTGCGATCGCTCTGTTTTTCTCCGGGCGACGAATTGCTAACGACAAATCAGGAATACAACGCTTGCCGCAACACACTTAATTTTGTAGCCGAGCGTACAGGCGCTAAAGTAATAGTAGCAGAAGTCCCCTTTCCCATTGAGTCACCAGAACAAATTATTGAAGCAATAATTAAGTGCGTTTCACCGCAAACAAAGTTAGCTTTATTAGACCACGTTGTGAGTCAAACTGGTTTAATCTTTCCCATCAAACAGTTAGTGGGCGAGTTAGCTAACCGTGGCGTGGATGTATTGGTAGACGGAGCTCACGCGCCGGGAATGGTAGCACTGAATTTAGATGAAATTGGCGCGGCTTACTATACGGGAAATTGCCATAAATGGCTATGCGCGCCCAAAGGTGCGGGCTTTTTATACGTGCGGCGCGACAAGCAAGATGCCATTCGCCCAACTACGATCAGTCACGGTGCTAACTCGCCACGCGCTGATAAATCACGCTTTCAATTAGAATTTGACTGGATGGGGACAGTCGATCCTAGCCCCTATTTGTGCGTGCCTGTAGCTATTGATTTTATGGGTTCTTTATTGAGCGGCGGCTGGCCGGAATTGAGGGCAAAAAATCATGCTTTGGCGTTGGCGGGGAGAAAAATATTGGCGGACAAATTAGATTTGCCGCTGCCTTGTCCTGATGAAATGGTGGGTTCGATGGCTGTTGTGCCGCTGGCAGACTGCCAGTCTGATGTGGTTGCAAAGGGAGGAATTCCACCTTTGCAAGAGGCGCTGTGGGAGATTTTTAAAATTGAAGTTCCGGTGATTCCTTGGCCTGATGCTAGTAAGCAGTTGGTGAGGATTTCGGCTCAGTTATACAATACTTTGCCACAGTATCAATATTTAGCTAAGGCGCTGGTTGAGCTGACGAGAACTTGAGCGGGATTTTCCCGGAAACAAACATAACACCCAACTACAAACAGTTAAAGGTTTGTAGTTAGGGTGTCCGCCCTCATAGTTTGGGTAAATAAAAACTATTTATCATATCATGTCCGATCGATTACCCTGATTCCTGTAGGGGCGGGTTCACCAATAATATTTGCCAAAAACACACAATCTCACAAACCCGCCCCGGCAATTGTATTATGGGCGATCGAGCGGACATGATATCATTACTAAAAAGGTAATAAGGGGGATAAAACTAGGCACAATTAAAAGAAAAAATCCTGCACTGAATCACCTTTAAGCGTCTTTAATTTTGCTACCATTTACCGAAAATAAAAAATAAAAAAAAACCATCTAAAGCCCGATCGACCTACACTTAACCAATCCGCCCCAACCGAATAAAGTTTGTAAATAACCCGCTAAAATTCCTAATTTTAAACAGGGTTGTCAAATCGGATAGCGCACAACTTCCGCGCCACAGAATATAATGTATCAACAGTTGCATTTTTGCCGACAAAAAAAGGAAATGAAAAGAGGCGAATACCATGTCCAATGCCATGATGGTAATTTACCCCTATCGCGAACAGTACACCTGGGTTTTTGACGACGAGCGAGTCGGACTTGTCCGAGAACCATTTGTTCAGGGCGTCCCCGAAATGATTAACGCGCTTGTCGCAGACATTCCCAATGCCGATCGAGGTTTCCGACTTTTATTTTCAGCCAACCCATTTCCCGGATATCAAGCAGAAATGCTGTGGTTGAAAGCAGAGTACGGCGGTAACTGGTATCGGTGGGAATCGACAAATCTCGAAGGCTGGCTGTGTCCGGCTATGTTCAAATACTTTCCCGAAGCACCGCCCATGTTTTACTGCAAAGCTGAAAAACTGCAATAATCAACAGCAAGTCAATGAAAAACTTGTCAATTTTTAAAAGAGACTTTGTTACACCAGTCGATCAAATCTCTCGAAAAAAGCCTAAATTCTTCCTGTATATAGTGGGGCTATTTTTCCTAATTTTCACAGCCGCCATCTCCGCCACATTGGGGGCAATTACCGCCCTTTTAGCTCCCGTGGAACCGCCAATTATCAATAGAGTATTAGAGGCGACTGGCTTTGACTATCTATCCTCCAACCGCTCTGCATACCGCCTATCGCGACCAGTTAATATCTTGATATTGGGAATTGACCGCGTGCCGGAATCTGCCGCCAATGGCCCTAAGATATTTAACGGTCGCAGCGATACAATACTCTTATTTCACCTCGATCCTAGAGATAAATCTATTAGTTTGCTTTCAGTCCCGCGAGATACTAAAGTCGAAGTTCCCGGAATTAGCTTCAGCAAAATTAGCGAAGCCAATGCTAGAGGAGGAGCAGCTTTGGCGACGCGATTGGTTAGCAGTATGCTGAACAATACGAAAATTGAACGATACGTGCGAGTCAGCAGCAGTGCGTTTCGGGAATTAGTCGATTTGTTAGGCGGAGTTGAGGTATTTGTACCTCGCCCAATGTCCTATACAGATACCGCCCAAAAGTTAAAAATAAACTTAGGCCAGGGATGGCAAACTCTCAACGGAGAACAAGCAGAACAATTTGCTCGATTTCGCAACGATGGTTTAGGAGATATCGGCCGCATTCAGCGGCAGCAATCTTTAATTCAAGCTATTCGCGATCGCCTCGCAAGTCCATCAGTATTGGTGCGCTTGCCACAAATTGTTCGATTGATGCAAAAATATGTGGATACAAACCTAAATTATGAGGAAATATTGACGCTGGCCAATTTCGGTTTGCAATTGGAGCGAGAGAATTTTAAAATGGTAATGTTGCCTGGAAGTTCTAGTTCAGAACAAGCCGATTTGAGGAGTTATTGGATTGTAGATGCGATCGGGCGCGATCGCATTATGACACAATATTTGAACCAGAGCGTGCCGGATTTTGAACAAGCACGAATTCGCAATCCTAGCGACTCCCTGTTGCCCAAAAACCTCAAAATAGCTGTCCAAAACGCTTCTAGCAAACCGACAACCGCAAAAAAGGTTGCTGACTTTCTCAGGAAAAAGGGCTTTTTTAATGTATCTGTAGTGCAGGATTCGCCCCAGAAGCAGCGTCAAAGTCAAATTATTGTTCAGCAAGGAGATTTAGAGGCAGCGAATTTACTGCGAAAAGAGTTAGGCGGCGGTAAAATTGAAGCATCTTCTACCGGTGAAATCAATTCTGACTTGACGCTTCGCGTCGGCGAAGATTGGGTAAAGCGATTTTAATTAGTCATGAGTCATTAGTCATTAGTCATTAGTCAGCAGTCAACAGTTAACAGTTAACAGTCAACAGTTAACAGTTAACAGTCAACAGTCAACAGTCAACAGTCAACTATGCCCAATTCCCCATTCCCATCATCATGAAAAGTGTTTTCCGAATTTTCCTGAGCCTGATTTTAAGTTTAGTGTTGGCTTTGGGGTGGGTGCTGCTGAGTGCTACTCCGGCATTTGCCCTGCCGAAAACAAATATTAATTACACAAACATTAATTTGTCCGATCGCGATTTTTCCAACTCGGATTTAGCGGGCGGGACATTTGTCGCTGCTGAAATGCGGGGAACAAATTTTCAAGGTGCTGATTTAACTAATGCGATTTTGACTAAGGGAGTTTTGCTGAATGCGAATTTGTCAGGTGCCAACCTCTCCGGTGCTTTGGCAGATAGAGTTACATTCGACGGTGCTAATTTGACTAATGCTAATTTTTCCGAGGCAATTATGACTCGAACTCGGTTTTTTGATGCTGCAATTTCCGGCGCTGATTTTACTGACGCGATTATCGACGCTTATCAAGTTACTCTCCTGTGCGAGAAAGCAGATGGTGTCAATCCCGTGACGGGAGTTTCTACCCGCGAAAGTTTGGGATGTCGGTAGGAATTTACAATTTAAAAAAGTCCTGAGTAATTGTTTGATTAGATGCACCTGTAGGGAGGTAAAATACACAAATTAAAGCCCCTCTCCAGCAAGGGGAGGGGTTTGAAAACATTTCCCAGTATCGGCTCTATCGAGCGCTACAAATGCCTGTGCTGGCAGTACCAACTACCAAATCGGAATTCAACAGCAAATCTAAATCGGTGTCAGGATTAACAGCATACAAATCGACTTTATCTCTACCCAAAAACACCCCGACCAAAGTCCCGATTCCCGCGCCCCCCAGCACCTCTTCAGTCGCGATCGCCCGATCGCCCGTAACTCCTGCAATCGCCGCCGCTGCTGCTGCACCCAACGCCGTATTCTTAACCAGATTACCAACATTAACGCCCTTGGTAACAGTTTCTTTCCTAGTAATCAGTTGCGAAGTGGCATTGAGAGGCACTCTGCTCCCGTTGAGTATACTTAATTCTTGAGCCACAAACTGAACGCCCGAAGCAGTCGATCGCAATTCGCCGCTAATTTTCGAGCCTTCCGGTATCACCACTTGGCCATTATTACCCGTGATATCCGAAGCTACAGTCAGCGTAATTGGAGACTTGTCATTGGGGCCGAGCAAAATCTTGCCTTTTGCATACTCGATTGGGATAGTCACCCCCCTGGGAATTTGCACAGCAACAGATTCGCTAACATCAATCTTAGCAATGTAAGGAGAATTAATTGCTCTTGCTTGATTGGTACTCACTAATGTTTGATAGATAAAAGCAGCTACTTCAGCTCGCGTTGCTGACTTGTTCGGTTTGAGAGATTTAGGATTGGGATAGCTGACAACCAACTGTTTTTCAGTAGCAGCAGCAACGCTTTTGACAGCATAACTTTGAATCTCACCCGCATCATTATAATAGCTGAGAACATCTTGAAAATCGCACGTAGGCTCATAGCCCATTCCGTTATTTAAAGCGACTACAACTTGAACGCGAGGAATCTGCTGTGTCGGCCTGAAAACATTGCCGGGATAGCCAGACATCCATCCCATTTCGTAAGCTTCTGCGATCGCCCCGCTTGCCCAAAAATTAGACGGAACATCGGCAAACCTTACAGCAGCGCGGGTTTTTGCCTTTTTCACAGAACGCACCATTGCCGCGAATTCAGCCCGCGTTACCAGTGCATCCGGGCGGAAACTGCCATCGGGAAATCCTTTGATAATGCCTCTTTCTGACAAATCTTGGATAAAGTCTTTTGCCCAGTAGTTATTATTAACATCCGAAAAAGCTGTCTGAGCAAAAGATGGGGCGGGAGCTAGCATCGGCGCTGCGGTTCCGGCAACGGTACCCAAGGTTAATAAAACAGATGTACCGGATTTAATGCGATGTAATACAGACATTTTTTGATTCTCCAATTTACACAAGCTTTTTATTGAGGAAAAGTAAGCTTTTGATAGGCTGATTAATTACTGCCGAACTTGCTGTTTACCTCACTTATGTAATCATTATTGAATGCTTTTACTTTTAGTGTGGGGAAGATACGGTCTTTTAAAATAAATATTTTTATGATGATTGGGGAATTTTCCAAAGCTTAAATCCCTTAAAATCCTTATGTTGCTTATCTCCCTTATCTACCTGGTTTCTGCAATTAACAGGATTTACGGACAAAGCGGTTTGAGAAGAACTGCGAGTTCCCTTGACATTAGCTCGCCCACATGAGAATATTAGCTCTAGAGACACATCGCATCCACTAGAAAACAAAAATATGAGTGCAGACGAACATATCTTGCAATTACCTCATATAAGTTTAAAGAGCAGAACACTACTGCCGGAAGAATCTGGAATATATTACGTTGTAGATGAAAACTCCATAATTTGGTACATCGGAAAAGCAAAGAATCTTCGTACCCGGTGGACAGGTGATAGTCACCACAGACTATATCAACTACAAAAGCAACGAAAACAACAGTTTACTATCTACTACGAATTATTGCCGGAATCGCTACTTGATATTATCGAACAGCAGCGGATTGAGCAGTACAGCCCGCAGTTGAATGGAACTAAAGTCAAGGCTAAGAAATTAGCTCCCACAGAGACATTGTTACGGCAAACGTTATTTAGCCTTGCCCCTTATAGTTTCGTACTAGGTGTAGAATCCGCCCGAAAAGAAGATATTAAATTTATCGAAGATTCTATTAATTGGCAAGATCGTTGGAGAGTAAAAAAAGGTGTTTTGCCTCTGAAGGTGATACATATTTGCATAAATGTTAGTGAATTAGGAAAGGACTGGAAATCAGCAGTACGTTTTTTCAAAAATCTTTTTAGAAAGCGCAGTAATTATTCAAACAACTGGGAATTTCCTTGTAAAGGTCAAAGAATTTATGAATTATCTGTGACAAGGTTATTGGTTAATGGCTTCGCTATAGAAGTATATCAAATAGACAAAGAAGCATTAGAATACATTCAAGGCTACGATTTGACTCAAGTGGCAAATGTAGACATTCGGGCCGTTGATGAAGCTTCTTTAGCCCTTCTAAAAAATAAGTGCTGGCTGAGACTTGAAGGGATATTTTTAGCTAATGATGCTTACCAAGATGCTCCATACAATCAACTTCGTCGCAAGGCTATAGAACGAATACACCCTTACAAAGAAGATTTAGTTAAATTACTTTTTAAAGAAGATCTCGATTTAAATAAGCTGCAATTATTGCCAAGAGATACAATAACTCTCCGGGATACTAATACTGGTCTTCCTGTAAGGCTAGCTAACATTGCTAATAAGAAGCAATATCTCGTGGCATTGTTAACGGAACGTGGGATTGACTTAAATCGTTATCAGGTTAACAAGTATCTAGGCTCCATACCAAAGGACGATAATTACGTAGACAACCTCGGAGATAAAAGAATGACTATCTTGATCAAGCCATTCTTTTGTAATCTCAAAGAACCTATAGGAAACCAAATTAATAATTTTCAAAATGGGAATAGAACTATTCCTATGAACAACATAATATATGGCGCCAAAGGAACGACGAGTCAAAGCTCTCAGGATAAACATTACAAAGAGGTTTATTTAGTAGCCACAGTAGATAGAGTGTTTTGGTTACTGCTAGAAACCTACTTGTCGGATTTTGCTAAAGTAAAGCTGAACGAAGAAGAAGGATATGTAAGCAAAGCGTATGTATCGCCTAGAAGATTTATAGCACCTGCTATACTCACTGTCACCTTAAATGGGAAATGGAAAGCAGATATTCCATTTGGTTCTAAAGATAATATGTCATACGATGAAAGTGTAGACACGATCGCAAGTTTATTACAGGCAAGCGGAATCCCTAAGCTGAAGTTCTCATTCACAGTAGAGTCTATACGCACATAGCTGCTTGCAAAAAAAGAGTAATATCAATTACACAGTTTTTTAGACAAGCTGCATTAAAGGCGCAACAGCCTAGCTGACTACTGACTAATGACTAATGACTACTGAACTAATGACTAATAGAGGCTAGCGGCTCCCAACTTGTCACATCTTCAAATAAAGATTGATAGCCCGCTGCATTGGGATGCAGCCCATCTGCAATCAAGCGCGATCGCCACCAATCACTGCCCCGATTTATCCATTTATCAAAAATATCTAAATAGGGAATTCCCCGCAACTCACAAGCTAATTTCGTTGCCTCTTTATACCGATATTGGTCGGCATGACTGTAATACAAACAATCTTGAAAAGGCATTTTACTTTCATCCACCGGCACCATCCCGACAAATATCACCGGACAAAGTTGTTGGGACAGGTTTAACAAATGATCCAAAACTGTTTTAAAATGTTCAAAATCAGTGTAGCTGCGCCCGGTAGGCGACTGCACTCTCGCCGCATCGTTGAGGCCGACGGAAAGAATAATCGCATCCGGGACGCGGTTTCTGAGCTCGCCACGGTGGCGAAACTCGTTTTCGAGCCGCTGGGAGACTTGATAAGCCCGATCGCCCCGAACGCCCAAATTGTATAAAACGTGTCCTGCACTCTCCGGTAACATCCACTGGCGCCGCAATCTTTCCACCCAACCCCCGCCTACACCGTCGCCGAAACCGTAGATTAAGCTGTCACCGAAAGCAACCAATTTGAGGGGATGAGAATTTCCCCGATGCAAGTGACCAAAGGAATAGGCTGTTGCTACCTGCATAAGCAATGATACTCAGTTAATAAATTATGAATCTTGACATACTAGACTAGAATGTAACATTACATAAAGTAGGTAGTCTCATGGCTAATAAGCGTCAACCCTTCGATTCTACTCAGCTAACCCGTCGCGCGGAAGAGTTGATTAACGGTGCATCCAACCGCTATCGGATTACGGTGCAGGTGGCGAACCGCGCCAAACGCCGTCGCTATGAAGATTTTGACAATATGGACGACCATCAAATGAAACCTGTAATGCGGGCGATATTTGAGATGTCGGACGAACTGACTCAGCCGGAAATTATCGGAGACAAGTACTAGACTTCGGGAGTTTTGGGTTTTGAGTGGTGAATTGCCAGCAATTTTTGTCAACTCAAAACTCACAACTTTTTCAAACTAGACTTGGGCGCGCGGGACGAGAAACCCGGTTTATTCCTAGCTACCTCGTTAAGAAACCTCTGATTTTTCTAATAAACCGGGTTGATGAGCGTAAATCCTAAAATTATAAAGAATACCCTGAAAACCCTGTGGCTTTAGCCCAGGGATGAAAGGGCGTTGCAGGATTTATCCTGCCTACTATCAAGATTGCCAGATGCGGTAAAATAAATCAAAGGAGGTGAAATCAAATGTATGCAGTACAAAAAGATATTTGGCATTTAAAGGGACTCCACAAAACCATTGTTGAGCAACTACTCAGATGGTCGAACAATCTGTTTAATGTTGGCACTTACGAAAGTCGCCAACGATACTTTAAGGATAAAAGTGCTGTCAAATATCTTGACTTGTACAAAATCACTAAAACCAACGAGAATTACGGTTTACTTTATTCTCAGGTAGCTCAACAATCCCTTAAATCTGTTGCCGAATCTTTTAGCTCTTTTCGAGCCTTGGAAAGGTTAGCCAAAAAAGGAGAGATTAATCAAAAACCGAGGCTGCCTAAATATAGAGCAAAAGGCGCTATGTACCAAGTCTCCTATCCAGGGCAAGCCTTAAAAATAGTTGGCAATCGAGTGAGGCTACCTCTGGGAACCAAAGGGAAAGGACACTTTGGGACAGATGCTCTCTGGGTTCCATTGCCAGAAAGGTTAAAAGATTGCCAGCTCAAAGAACTTAGGCTGATCCCTAGAAACGGTCAGGTCTGGATTGAGTATGTCCACGAAAGTCTAACTGAACAGGCTCGCCTGTGCAGTCTCGAAGTAACAGGAGTTTTGGGCATCGATCATGGCATCAACAATTGGTTAACCTGTGTCTCTAGCAATGCCAACCCTTTCATTATTGATGGTCATAAGTTGAAGTCTTGGAATCAATGGTTTAACAAACGAAAAGCTTTTCTTCAATCTGAACACGCCCGACATAAATTACCTCAAGGCTTTTCGTCAAAAAGACTGCAACAGTTATCGGAAACTCGCGCCCGCAGAATGAGAGATGCGGTTAATAAAGCAGTCAGCACTATCGTAAATTATTGCAAAAATAACCAAATTAACGTCATAGTTTTTGGCTGGAATAAAGGACAAAAGCAAGAAGTTAATATGGGAGGTAAGACCAATCAGAGTTTTGTTCAAATTCCTACCGCTAAAGTCAAGGAAAGATTGCAGCAAGAATGCGACTTAATGGGATGGCGATTTGTAGATCAAGATGAATCTTACACATCAAAATCGAGTTTTTTAGACCGAGATTTTCTGCCAGTGAAAGTCGGTGAAAAACCCGACAATTGGCAGCCATCGGGTAAAAGAATCAAAAGAGGATTGTACCGTTCTAGCACTGGATTATTGCTCAAGGCAGATACTAACGGTGCAGGGAACATCATTCGGAAATCAAAAGTAGCCACAGACTTAATTATTAAGCGAGTGGGTAGTGGGCTGCTGACGAACCCTTTAAGAATTAAACTTTGGCGGGATTCATCCCCCAAAGTTTGTCCTTAAGAATCCCCGCGTCTTTAGACCGGGGAGTGTCAAGAAATTATTCTATTTTTGAAATTCTTGTCAAAACCGTGAATAGATTAAAGCAGGGCTTAAGTTTTCTGTTTGTTACTTTGAGTGTGGCGATTTTCACGCTTTTGAGTTGGGTATTGGAATCGGGGGAACTGAGTATGTCGGCTTTGGAACCTTCGCTGCTGCGGAGTTCTGAGTCGGCGTCTGTGCAGCGGGTTGCTCAACAATCTGCCCCACCGCAAGTGAGGGTGCAAGATGCGTGGAAATTGGTGTACGAAAAATTGCCGGATTTCCCGATCGAAAATAACTACATTTCCAAGGAAACTGGAAAAGTCGATCCTACCAATACTTTAGTCGGGCGGTTGATTCGATATCACGTATTTGTCAAAGGACGGCCGCCCAATTACCGCTTTGATTGGAAGTTGAGTTTAGCTGACTATTTGGGGGCGACTCCCGATTATTTGGTGGAAAGCGTTTATCCGGGAAAAGACGTTTTGCGCTCAAATCCAATGGAACAGGATCGCGCTGCTATTCAAAGTTTAAATAGAGCACAGCGGGATGCTTTGGTTCAAGCTTTGGTTGATGTTTTTACGGAGAATTCCGGGGGTGGGCGCACACCGGCGGCGGGGGAAAAACCACAAGGGCGATCGAATTCGCCGGAGATACCGCAGCCGCAGCCAGGAGATGCGAAGTTGCTGGCACCGTAATACTCAGGAATGCAGAAACCGGGTTTTTTACGGAAATATTGCTTTTGAGCCTTTAACACAGGTAAAAAACCCGTTTGATTTCGTATTTATGGGTAAGTCCTACTAATCTAAAATCCAAAATCTAAAATCTAAAATCCCTCAATGGTGGAACGTGTAATTAAAACGGGTGTTGGGTGGCGTTTGGGATGGAACCCGGAGGCCCAGGAGTTTCAGGGTTTGGTGGCTGGCGACGGTTGGGCGATCGAACTCACGGAGGCTGAGTTGAACGATTTTTGCCGATTGTTGGGGCAATTAGCAGGCACAATGAGTCAAATGGCCTCTGAGTTAATGGACGAGGAAAAAATCGCCATTGAAGCCGAAAGCGACTTGCTGTGGGTGCAGGTGGAAGGCTATCCCGAAGCTTACAGCGTGCAGTTGATCCTGAATGCTGGCAGGAGGTGCGAGGGTTGTTGGCCGGCGGCTGCGGTTCCGAGTTTGGTGCAGGCTGCAAAAGTTTTAAAAGTTTTTTGACTTTTTTGGGAATTCTATGCTAAGCTGTTAAAGCTGTCGGGGCGTAGCGCAGCTTGGTAGCGCACTACTTTGGGGTAGTAGGGGTCGTGGGTTCAAATCCCGCCGCTCCGATAGATGGAATCCTTATACACTAAGGATTCCATTATTTTTGGGAGATTTCGCAGCATATTGTCATTCCCAATAAGGGGTGACAATATCTGACATACTCAGACATAAAGTGCGATAAATCTGCGATATGCCAAAAGGCTCAGTAAATATAGAAGTTTTCAAGCCACTTTGCCGTCACAAGTAATTTTTGAACATTAATCTTGAGGCGCTCGAAATGGTTACTCACAATATTTTAGTTGACATCTCTGAATAATTATGATGCCGACTTCCTACAGCTACGTATAGATTTGTGGATTAGCTGTAACAAAATATAGCAGTCCAAGCTGCATATAAAGCCAATTGAAGGTTTGTTAGGATTAAAACTTGTTGGTATAAGTCCCGCTAGCATGAAAAAGCGATCGCCACCCTCCAAATACAGCGATCGCATAATATCAAGAGAATCCTTACCCCTAAGCCTCTTCTTTTAACCCATCTTCTAACAACATCCGCACTCTGATCCACTTTCTTGCGCCTTGTCTTTGCTGTCAACATCGACAGTTTACGGTGCAGAGTTTCGGACATATCCACGGTAAACCTGACCGTCGCTTCTTTATCTGGTGCTTGGAGTTTGCTCATCAGGCTAGGCTCCTCTGATTGAATGGGAACTGTTTCGGGTGCCGATGCTTCCGGCTGAGGTGGTGTTGCCGTGGGCAATGCAGCTTCCACTGGTGGTGGTGTGGGTGATATTTTCGCTCTTAGTGATGCTGTGGGTGTTGTTGCGAGCGATACAACGAATGGTGCTTGCACACCGGTTTTTATGTGTGTTAGCTTATTACGTAGAAGGGCATATGTGTCAACGATTACCGTCCGTCGTTGTTCGAGGATGAGGAGCGGTTGAATGCTTCTAATTCGGGGTCGGTGGTTGTTCCGGTTAAGGCATCCACTCCCGCAAAACGGAAAGCTTCAACAAAATGTACTTCTGAGAGTTTTCCAGTTTAAAGTTTTCGGACGTTAACTGACTCGGCGGGAAGTCCCCCGCTATAGATGTACTCATCTTAGCGGCGGGATGAAAGCCAAGGATATTTTTTGCCGGGAAGAGTTTGTGGTCGGGACGCCCCAAAGAGAGAACAAGCAGGACAGGCAAGAAATATCCAATCTCTTAGATATCAACACGGAATTACAACAAATAGAATTTGTGCTAAAATAACAGCATGAAAAACGTTGTCAAGGTCAGAATTTATCCAACCGTCGAACAGAAGCAAGTGCTATTACAAGCATTTGGTTGTGCAAGATGGTACTGGAATAATTCGCTGAACGCAACGAACGAACTCTACAAAGAGACGGGTAAAGGCTTATCTCAGATTGGGATGAACAGCCGTTTACCAGCACTCAAGAAAGAATATGAATGGCTGGGTGAAACCTACAGTCAAGTGCTGCAAAGTGTTTCCCTGAACCTGTCAAGAGCGTTTATCAACTTCTTTGAGGGACGAGCATCATTTCCGAAATTCAAATCTAAGCACGATAAACAATCGATTCAGTACCCGCAAAAAGTCCAGATTGTGGATGATGGTCATCTGAACTTTCCCGGTAAACTAGGCGTTGTTTCTGCCAAGATTCACCGCAAGTTTGAAGGGAAAATTAAAACCGTCACGGTCAGCATGAATCACGCGGGAAAGTATTATGCTTCCCTGCTGTTCGATGATGGACTGCCTGATGTTGAAATTAGTTCACAGGGAAAAGCGGTTGGTATCGATGTCGGACTTACCCATTTTGCAATCACGTCTGACGGCTCTAAGTTTGACAACCCTAAGCCCTTGAAAAAACGAGCTAAGAACCTCAAGCGCAAGCAACAGAAGCTATCTCGCAAGCAGAAGGGGTCTAATCGTCGAAAGAAAGCCCGTCGCATCGTAGCGCGGGTGCATGAAAGAATTGCAAATTCTCGTAAAGACTTCCAGCACAAACTTTCTCGCAAACTGGTGAACGAAAACCAAGTCATCGTTGTTGAGAATCTGGCAGTCAAGAATATGGTGAAGAATCACTGTTTAGCCAAAGCAATCAGTGATTGCGGTTGGTCAGAGTTCACCAGACAACTGAAATACAAGGCGGAAAGAGACGGCAAAACCTACCTAGAAATTGGGCGTTTTTTTTCATCGAGTAAGACTTGTCACGTTTGCCTTAATCAAGTGGGTAGCCTGTCTCTCGAAGTGCGTAGCTGGACTTGTTCCAGTTGCAATACAAAGCATGACAGAGATGTGAATGCGGCTATCAACATTCGAGATGAAGGCTTGCGAGTATTAGCGTTAGGAACTAGCGCTACTGCCAATGGACGGGATGTAAGACCAAAGGCTGGAAGGAATCTTCCGTGTTATCGGCTGTTCCGGTTGAAGTTGGAAGCCCACACCATACTGCGTAGCGGTTGGTGTAGGTAGTTCACTAACAAATTTATCGACAATCGCTAAAAATCGAGTCTAGCCTAAATTGCGTCGGGTTTCAGTTAGTTTCGACCAACTGACGATGCCGGCTCCTTTGCAACCTAGAGAACTTTGGATTTACTGAAGGTTTTTCCTAATATTGTAGTCATCTATTGGGCGATGGCTAATGCCGTATTGCCCGACTGATGGGGTTTTTGCTTGGATGCGATCGACCACTTGGGGAAAGTTCCGCACTAAAAGTTGAGACTATTTCAACTTTGTGACTGCTTTCGGGAAAGCAACGCTTACGCATCACACCAGGAAGCATACGCGAGCTCGCTTTCTATTTAGCTACCCTTAAACAACGAAACTCTACCTTACATCTTGCACCAGTCGAATAATCTCACATTCCATCTGCCCTGCTTGACAACAGGGGTGAAAACCCAAAGTTAATTTCTGGCTTCTCTGACTGAGGTGAAACTTCCTAATTGGTGCATTGTCTTACTTAGAGGCATCCAGCACATCCATGAATTTTCAATTCAAAGCACGTTTGAAGAGCCAGAAGAACTCACCAAAATTGGTGATGCCGTTAATTAACCAACATTGGTTGGTGCGGATCGTCCTGCGCTCTATTTCCTACTTCCGCCAAGACTTATGGCTCATCGTCACGCTCTTGCTTTTAATTGGAGCATCGGTGCTTTTCAACCTTCTCAACGCCTGGCCGATCGCGATTCTAGTCGATACGGTTTTGTCACCAACTCCGAAATCCAACTGGATTCATACGCTGTTTCTTGCCCCGTTCGGTGAAGGCACGCTGAACCGAATTTTCGGAATGGCGTTCGTAGCGATGATTATCAGAATCCTGAGTGATACCGTCTTCATGCTCCGTAGGATGTTGAACTACCGCATCCAGTACAACGGAACCTTGCGCGTTCGTACCGAACTCTACGACAAACTACAAGCGCTGAGTCTCGGTTGGCACGGCTCCAGATCCCAGGGTGACGCAATCTATCGGTTGAGCTACGACAGTCTCGGCCCTTGGGGGGTAATCGATACGCTCATTGGTTCCACTGCCGCATCGGTGACGCTGACGGCGATGATCTGGATCATGCTGTCGCGCCACGTCCTTCTTACCGTGTTTGCACTTTCGTTCACTCCGCTTCTAATACTGGCGAATTGGTACTTCGAGGGAAGAATTAGGAGTCGAGCATTGGAGTCGAAGCAGACCGATGCGGTGATGACCTCAACCATGCAGCAAGCTATAGAGTCGATCGGGCTAATCCAGTCCTTCGGTCGAGAAGCAACGGAGTCGCGGCGCTTCGGGCAGGCGGTCGAACGCAGCGTCAAGGCCTCCCTGCGGCTCAATTGGCAAGAAAACCTCTATCCGCTAGCGGTTCAGGTAGTCTTTGCCCTGGGAAGCGGGGTAATCTTAGGCTACGGCGGATACCTAGTTTATCGCGACCAGTTCTTACGTCCGGTGTCCGGCGGCGTGACCATCGGCGATCTGCTCGTATTCATGGCGTACCTGGGGCAGTTCTGGGACCCGATAGGTTGGGTGTTGGGGTTTACTACTAAGATCCAGACATTTGTAGCTTCATGCGATCGCGTCTTTACGGTCATTGACGAGCTGCCCGCCATACAAGACGCGCCTGACGCGCAATCGCTTCCCGTCTATCCCCGCACGCTAGCATTTGCCGATGTGAGCTTTGAGTACAACTCCGGGCAACCCGTTTTACGGAACATCAGCGCTAGTATCGAGCCCGGTCAGATGGTGGCGTTTTTGGGCCCTAGCGGGACGGGAAAGAGCACGCTGCTCAATCTTTTGCCGCGCTTCTACGACCCAACATCGGGCAGCGTCCTCCTCGACGGCTTTGACCTCCGCACCCTTAAGATTGCCGATGTCCGCAAACACATGGCGCTCGTCTCGCAAGGCAGCCCGCTTTTCCCCGGAACGATCGCCGAAAATATCGCCTACGGTCGCCCGGATGCGAGGCTCTCCGATATCCGGGAGGCGGCGGTTGAATCTGGGGCAGCCGAGTTCATCGAAACCTTGCCGGAGCAGTATGATACCTCGATCGCTGAGGGCGGTCAAAACCTATCGGGGGGACAGCGACAGCGGCTAGCTATCGCGCGGGCGATCGTCACTAAGGCTCCCATACTCATCCTCGATGAACCCACGAATGCGCTGGACTTGAAGCACGAGCAGTGGGTAATAGAGACTCTGCAACGTCTGCGCCGCAAGAGAACCATCATCTTGGTCACGCACCGACTCACAACTGCGGTAGACTGCGATCGGATTTTTGTGATGCAGTCGGGCGAGATTGTTGAATCTGGTACTCACGCCGAACTCCTTACCCAGCAGGGGTTCTATTACCGAATGTTTGGCTACGACCCAGTACAATCAATAGGGTTTAGCGATCAACCCTGCATACAGTAAGAGTTTGAAGCAGAATATGCTGAAAACTTCCCCGATCGAAATGGGAGCCCCTGCAAAATCTTTAAGGTGAGTAAAGAAAAAAAGAAGCAAGCCGCATCTGATGAGAGGATTAGAAATGCAATTGAGGGCAAATTTGGGGCTTGCGTAAACGAAGATTCGATCGGAATTTGGTCAGGGCAAAACTTGAAAATACCTCGCTCTCCAGCCATTGCGATTACTTTTTTAGTAATGAAACTTTCTACCGGGTGGCGCCGGGTTTTTTGTTTGTTTTTATGCCGTTCGGGGAAAACAATGCCTGTTTTTTGGTAGAACATAATCTACAGTTATGTTTTACTAAAATTGAAGCAGGAAAAACTCATATTTGGGAGCATCTCACTTTTGCAGCCCAGCTAGAAATTGGAGTTAGGACTCAGGAGTCAGGAGCCAGGAGAAAAGAGTCAGAAGGAAGAAGGAAGGAGCCAGAAGAAGTGTTTTTACAAAGATGAGATGCTCCCTCATATTTAAGGTTGGTTGAATATATCGATCGCTATTGTTATTGAGTTGCGATCGCTTATTCAGCAAGCCCCCATTAGAGGCATCGGCCCCGAAACAAGAATCAATCTCTGCTTCCGAACAGTCTATAGCTGTATCCTCAAATTCCAAGGCTTTGCGATCGCTTCGCGACCCTCACAATGAAATTAATCATAAAAAAAATGGCGTTTGTACTTGACAAACGCCATTTTATAGAATTACAAACGTGGCGTCTTATCTTGTTTAAACGACGCTAACAATTCGCGAATTTGGTCGGCCGCAATCTCGCGCCCGCCCAAACCAAAAGCTAGAGCAATACCAACTGCGATCGCCCCAAGCAGCAGCCCGAAAGCCAAATTCACAATATCGCTGCCAATGCCCATCTGTTGCAGCGCCAAGGCCGAAACAAAGGCAATAATCGCGATCCGAGCCGTTTGGCCCAAAAGCCGCGCTTGACGAGTTCCAGAACTGGCAATCAAACTAAACGCCAGATTCGCCAAATACAAGCCGATCGCAAATACCACCAAACCGGCCAGCACCCGACCTGCAACCAGGACCATACCGCTAACAATCGCCGTCAGCGCTGGAATTTGCAGCACGTCGGTAGCCGCCACCACTGCAAACAGCAGGATGCCCACCTGCACCACAATGCCGACCAACTCAGAAGGCGTGCGGGCCGGAAGTTCCGGTTCCTGAAGAATCGTTGCCTCCGGATCGATCGAACTTGGCGGTAGCCTCAGCGACTGTTTCGGTGGCTGCACCCCCAACCAAGAAAAGACATTGTTAAAGCCAATTCCCGTCAGGATATTAGTAACCAAATCGCCTACCCAGCGCCCCAAAAGGTAAGCAAGCGCCAGAATCAGGGCTGCCGTGAAGATTTTGGGAACCGCGCCCAAAATGTCGTTGAGCATCGCGACGGCAGGCTGCGAAATCGCTTGAATTTCCAAAGCGTTGAGAGCTGCGATCGCCGTTGGAATCAAAATCAAAACATAGACGATCGTCCCGGCAATCCACGACAGCGATTGTCCGCCAGAAGTCCGCGAAATTCCAAACCGAGCGCCCAAACCGTCCGCCCCAGCAGCAGCCAACAGATTCGTGACAATCCGCCGCACCACCATAGCCAGTAGCCAGCCCACAAACCCAATCAGCACAGCTTCCAGAATTTTCGGAATTGCCGCGAGAATTTGGTTGAGTAAATTATTAACCGGCAGCAGAGCCTGCTGCATTTCCAGTGAGTCGAGAATCAGCGGCAAAAACAGCAGAAAAATGAACCAGTACAGCGCATTCGCCACAGTATCGCTCAGCAGCAAAGGGCGCTCAGTGGGCGCTGCGCCCACCTCCTGATTCAAGCGCTCGTCTACGCTAAAAGTCCGCATCACGCGCGATACGGCCATTTTGGCGACTGTCGCCAACACCCAAGCAATCCCCAACCAAATTAGCGCGCCGGCTAACTTCGGCAAGAAACCGGTAATTTGATTGAGAAAAGTATTGAGCGGTTGCGAGACAGCCGTTAGATTCAGGCGATCGAAAAAGGCAATTAGGAAAAAGATAAAAATGATCCAGAACACCGCTGTGGAAATCCATTTTTCCACTTGCGGGGCTTCAGCTCCTTCCGGGCGGCCGGTAATCCAAGCCGCCAGCCGATTGTCGATCGTTGTCTTCTTGAGCAATCCCCCGACTATAGATGAGACGACGGCTGATACTATCAAGCCAACTAGCAGGATACCGACGGCCCAGAGGAGATTTTCAATGTTTGAGCCCTGAAAGAGATTGTTAATTCCGCGTTCGGCCTGTGCCAGCGGATTTGCGGGCTGGGCCTGTGCCAAAAGGCGATCGGACAAACCCGCTATTGGGCCCGATATGGGTCTAGTTATTTCTTGCCAAGTTTCATTCATTTTTTTCTCAGGTTAACGTCACATTTGACAAGGAGAAGACGAAACTTTAATAATAGTTCCAAAAAATCTAGACATCGCCTAAATTTAATGTTTGTACACTTTTAATGTACTGGGTTAACTACAAAACCCTCTAGCGAATTTGGGATCAACCCATCTCCGACTGCTTTTGGGCCAATATTCAAAGAACCGTTGACATCGGCATTTATGAAGCGTCCAGTTTGGGTTCTGAACAATCCTCGTTTTACCCTACTTCCAATGTAGTCGGAATGTTGTTGAATTGGTTCCAAATCCCAAGCTGAACATTTGGATGTGTAACTCTCCTCTACTAACCCAACTTTAATTCCCGCCATTTGTCCTTTGTAGTCCAACATTTGCACGAATCGGCGATGGGGAATACAGGCAAAATTTTGATTATTAACCTTACCAGTATTAATCCCATCTTGAAAATCATGGTTCCAGCCTATCGCTAGCAAGCCAATTTGATGATTAACGAGTGCTTTAATAATTGCGGAACTCGTCGTGTGGAGGTAGTAATCCACTTTACAGTTAGGCTTGTGCCACAATGGGGCAAGTTTTTTACTGTTTTTTTGCGCTGCGGGCAGCAATGATTTCAAGGCCGATGAAACTTGATTGCAGTATTGGTTGGTTGACTTAACAGCCCGTCCATCGAAGATTGTCGGTACTAACCCAGGAACATTGTAGGTTAATGTTGCCAGATTGTTTAATCCTAAATCTATGGCAGCTACTCTCTGATTAACTTGTAAAGGCTGTTCTAACTTTTCATAGAGCACCTCGACAACATAACAACCTACTTTGGGAACAATCCGGATTTCCAGAATCGAGGTGACTTTTGATGGCAACCAAATATTAGTCCCCGATGGACGAGCATATCCTTTTTTTAAGGCTTTTTTGCTGACAGCTTGACAATTAAATACAACTACATAGGGCCCGTCCCCTCTTTTTCGCTCTTTTGAACCTTTGTAATGAGGGATTTTCGGGGCGGTTTTAAATTTAGTTGGGTCTTCCTGATAGTTTCGCACCGCCAGATAGTAGCTAGTCCATGCTTTGATCGCTAAGCCGATCGTGCTTTGTGCTACCTTTGCGGGCAGTGCTTTGTAATCAGGACTTGTTTTGAGGGTGCGATCGACAGCCAGAGCGTTTGTTTGTTGGCTGGCGAAAAAGTTTTGACGGTAGATGTAGTTAGCGCTCTTGTAAAGATTTTTGCACAGCCAAGACAGTCGATCGGCTTCTCGATAAAACCTATGATTTGGTTTAATGATGTGCCTTTCGACTAACTCCATAATCGGTATATATACTTTAATTCAAGATGATACACTGTCTTTATGAGTGTGTCAATCTTTTAATTTCTGGAAAAATTGACGTTACAAGTAAATAAAGGACTATAAAGTAAGCAAAGTTTTGTAATACCCTCCTTGTTGCAGGTTCTCATGTCAATTCGTCAAGTTTTCGAGCAATCCATTGAAATTCAGGCTGCTGCTACTCTGGTGGAGCGCTGTATAGTCGATCGCACTTTAATGCACAAGTGGCTCAATCCCCTGCTACGCTGCGAACCCCAGGGCGAATGGGATACGGCTGTAGGAAGTCGCAGCTTATTTATCATAAAAATTCCCGTTTTGCAACCCTCTTTAGAGAGTGTTGTGTTGGAGCGACAACCAGGTTTAATTGTTTGGGGGTTTGACGGATTTTTCAAAGGATGCGATCGTTGGGAATGCCAGCCGCAAATCCAAGGAACTCTCTTGATTAACCGCTTTGAATTTCAAATTCCCAATCGTTTAATTAGATTTGGTTTCAATCGCTTTGCCGCCCCTTGGACGGAAAAAGATATGAAAGACCAACTCCGCCGACTCAAGCGGGTAGCCGAGCAACTATCTCAAAAAATGGGTAAGGGGTAAGGGATAATGGGTAATGGGAAACTTTTACCCTCGCGTAGCCGAATAATTGGTAATTGGTCATGAGTAATTGGTAATAGCTGAAAGCTAGAGCTAATAGGAAAAAAAGCACCAATTCCCAATTCCCCATTCCCAATTCCCCATTCCCCATTCCCTCCAACTTCAGTTATTTACTTCGCGCTTCCCGATGGACTGGGCTGACAAATCATTTGTCTCGCCGAATTCACCGCTTGGCCGGCCGTATTTTGCAAAGCCTGGGAATTCTGATACATAGCTTGCAAATTTTGCAAGTCTTTAATCACTCGTTGGTAAATAGCCATAGCTTGATTCCCGTCAACTTCTAAGGTAGCAGGGCTGTAATTTTGCATCACTTCAATCAGCGATATTTTGCCATCTTTGGAAGCTGCGACTAAAGCATCGCGCAGTGCGGGCGCGCTTTGAAGACGAGTGGCCGGCGTATAAGCAACCTCGCCCAATTGTTTGAAAACAATTTCCCCAAAATAAGTATTTGCCAGCCCCGCTACTAATTGGGAATCTAAAGGGACTTCTTGCGTTAATATTTGGCGCACCGACTCGGGAGTTTGTTTCGCAAGACTCAGAACGCTTTGCAGTTGAGATGATGCTTTGCCGGTTTGTGCAAAGCTTTGCAAGTCGCTCATCGGTAATGTTACGTCAAGAGCACCGTATTTTACGGTAACATTATCTAATGCCAAGGCTTTGCCGCTGCTTAGGAATACTGCACTTGTTCCCAACAAAAGCGCCAAACCAAATGATAAAGACTTTGACATTCTTTTGGTTAAATTGGCTGACAGCGGTTGCATTCCGTTGAGATAACCTTGTTGAAACTGAAAGTTCATGAGTTTGTGCCTCTTTACGTCAAAATACTTTTTCGCTCGCTCGTCTGTGCAGGTATCAGTGCAGGTATCAGTGCAGGTATCAGTGCAGGTATCAGTGCGGGTATCAGTGCGGGTATCAGTCGGGAAAGTGGACTCGGAAGTTCGGTAAATGACCTATGATTTTACAGTCATGTCAAGCAAATTTAACCTATCAAAAGATAGGTATTAATTGACAATTAATATGTTATAATTAGCTGTTTGACAATTTTAGATACATTGGCAAAAAGTATAAAAGCGAAATAGAGTCGTCGGGCAGCAGTTTATTGAGTGTCGCTTTCACCTCTTATATAGCAATCCTTGCAGGAGTCGTAAATTTTTGACCACGAATTTCAAAGGTGGTACCTGCCACGTGATTTATCTGTGGAATCAATCCAAAATCTCAAATCGAAAATCCTCAAGCCCCCGCATTTATCCGTGGGGTCGCCTCTAAAATCTAAAATCTAAAATCTAAAATCTAAAATCGATTGACCCCACCCCAACCCTCCCCTTATCAAGGGGAGGGAGTAAGAAATTCACACATGATTTAGGATGGCTATAGTGTGCGATCGATACCAAATTTAAATATCCCGATCGAGCCGATCGACCAATTGGCGAATTCTAGCAGCATCAGGAGCATTAGGAGCATTTCTCAGGTATAATTCCAAATCGTGGCGCGCTTCTACCAAGCGTCCCAGTTGATAATAGAGAATTCCGCGATCGCGCCGTTCACCCAGCGCATCGGGAAACAGCAGCAAAATCCGTTCTATCGCCAAGAGTACCCTCACAGCATCTCCCTGTTGCAAGTAAATCGCCTTCAGATTTCCCAGCATTCGCCCCAACAAATGTCGGCGACTTACCGGGGCGAGAAAAGCCGGCTGCAACTCCATAGGTTGACCGTAAATTTGAGAAAGTCGGGCTTGACAATCTTCAGGAAATAATATCTCGCCGCCGTTAAACGCATCAACAAAAATGCCAGCATCTTCAAAATCCGGTCTAATTAAAAAATGTCCTGGCATCCCAATACCCACCATCGGAAAATCAATGCGCTTAGCAACCTCCAAATAAACCAAAGATAAAGAGATGGGAATGCCAGTACGCCGATCGATAACTTCATTCAAAAAGCTATTGCGGGGGTCGTAATAATCAACATCATTGCCCGCAAACTGCAACTCCCCGTATAAATAGCCGTTAATAGTTTGAATAATCCGCAGCGGATAATTCTGTGCTGGCAGGCGATCTCGCACTTCATCGGCGATCGTGTCGAGAGCATTTAGATACTCCTGTGGCTCTAAATTTGGGTATTCTTCCAAAGCCATGTAAAGGGCAGCTTTCGCCAGGTCGATCGAGCCATCAGGCTGATTTATTTCTCGATAAAAGAGTTGTCGGGCGATCGGAAAATCCATATTTATTGATTTATTTTTAATTTACTTATTGGACTAATATCATGAACAGGCAAGATGCCTGTTCCACAACGAACAGGCATCTTGCCTGTTCCACAACGAACAGGCAAGATGCCTGTTCCACAACAAAAATTATTCGGGTCAATCGGCATTTTTTGTAGTATAATTAACCTTTCTTATGATAAAACAGGTACTTTTTCTTGGGGAACAGGCATCTTGTCTGTTGCAGCTTTTTGTAGTATAATTAAATTTTTTCGGGTAAGACAGGCATTTTTTCTTGTGGAACAGGCATCTTGCCTGTTGCCCAAAAGATATTAAAAACAGTGCATTATTTAAATTTTAATATATTATAGCAATCCTAAATGATTCGTGTAATTCTTGTAGGGGCAAACCCACGCCCGGTTGCCCCGCCTTGACTGGGGTAGGCACGGGGAGTAGGGGTAGCACTACCCCTACATATTTTTACAAATGATTTAGGATTGCTATATAAGTTTTTTCCTCTAAATCAGCTCCTATTTTTAATAAAGCTTCACGATATTTTTTTCGAGCGAGCCAGATTGAGGTGAACGCCCTCGGATATCAAATCAACTTTCAAATCCCGTGACTTTTACCAATCACCCAACTGCGGCGAAAAATCCGAGCCAGAGTCGATTCTTCCAAAGCAAAATAGATAGGGCGGCCGTGAGGACAAGTGCGCGGATTACGAGTTTGCTGCCATTCATCCAACAAATTTTGCATTTGGGAAAGACTCAAAGGAGTACCGTTTCGCATAGCACTACGGCAAGCAGTCGCAACTTGAGCCGCTTGTAAATCTGCGACTTTACTGAGTTCAAAAAGCGCATCCGCACAGTCATCTCGATCGGCTAACAATTCAGGAACTTCGCGGGCAGCCCATAGCTGTTCCCCAAATGTTTCTACTTCCAAACCCAAGCGGGATAAATTCTCAATTTGCAGTGCAGATAATTGACTGAGAATTACTGGTTTTTCTAGACATTTTAGCTGCCAAGCCGCGCACAATTGCTCGTATAAAACGCGCTCGTGAGCGATGTGTTGTTCCACTAACCACATTCCGCTGGAATGTTCGGCAACAATGTAAGTATTGTGAACTTGAGCGATCGCCCTCAATTCCATCAATCCTATTTTATTAGCTTTTTCCTGTTCGCCGCCTTCATCATTCTGCCTAGCCGAAATCCCGACACTGTAAGCACTTTTTTGTTCCGATGCCTTCAGCAATTTTCCCACTCGATCGGGAATTGGGGCAGCAGGCAAAACTTCATCGTTCAGGTGCAAAGCACGAGCAATTGCCGCGCTAACTTGTGCTTGCCAAAAACTCGGATCGTGCAGATAAATTTCCACCTTAGCCGGGTGGCGGTTCCAGTCGATTTCCGAAGGGGAGATTTGCAGGTGGACAAAACACACCGGATAGCGATCGCGCGGACAAGTGCGCGCAAAGGCGCTGAGAATAGTTTGCTCTAATTCGGGCGATCGCACAACACGCCGATTTACCCCAACTTTCACCCAATCCGGCCGCCTGCGGTGACAGCGATCGGGCAAACCAATTACTAATTCCAAAAACTGGGAATTGGGCATTTGGAATTTGGAAGTCGCAACTGGGAATTGGTAATTGTGTTTAACTCTAGCGCCCACAAGTTGAGTTTCTACCAAGAAATTTGCTGCTTTCTGATTTTGAGGACTCGCCGGCAAATCTAACTTTAAATACTGCAAATCGCTCGATCGCACACCGCGCACGAATTGAGGTAAAAGTTGTTCTGCTGTGCTACCAGGAGTTACGTGCAAACAAGGCGTAGTTCCTTGACGCAACTGCCAATTAACGTGCGGGTGACAAATAGCAATTTGCTGAAGGGTTAATTGGATCGATCGCATTTGCTGTGCCGGCGACAAAAAACTGCGGCGCACAGGCCAATTGCCAAACAAATTATCAACAGTCACCACCGTACCAGGAGCGATCGCCGCTGTTTCCAGCTCCACAGCAACGCCTGCGTTATTGTAAACCACCCGCCAGCCCGATCGAGCATTTTCCATTCCCCCCTTGTTAAAGGATGATTTGGCGGGGTTTGACGCCGACTCTGGATTTTCCGAAAAATCCCCCAATCCCAAATCATTCGATCGGCTCAAAACCTCCAAACAGCCCAACTGAGCTAAACTGTGCAAAGCTTCCCCACGAAATCCCAAAGTATCAATTTTGTAAAGGTCTGCTTCCGTGGTAATTTTGCTCGTACTGTGAGGCGAAGCCGCCTGCCGCAAATTTTCCAGATCCATTCCCGTACCATTATCTGCAACTTGCACCCGCCACTGTTCGGGCCAGACAGAAACAACGATGCGAGTTGCGCCAGCATCCAGAGAATTTTCAACTAATTCTCGTACCGCTGCGGCGATCGAGTCAATCACTTCGCCGGCGGCAATTAAATTGATAACTTCTGTGGGTAAGGTTTGAATAGTAACTGGCATCAGATTTTTAGCATTTCGTTAATTCAATTCTACTTTATTCTGCAAGTCGCTACACAGTATTAGGACTTAGGCTCTTAAACCCGGTTTATTAGAAAAATATTGTTTGATAACAAGATATCTACTTATCAACCAAGTCTCTGAGGCTTAGTGAGAAAGTCCTAAGTATATATCTTCCAACCTACTTAAATTTGATCTGCTAAAGCCTGGGTTTTCGGCAAGCGGATGTAAAAAGTTGTCCCTTTTCCGTCCTCGGACTCATAAGTGATTTGCCCTTTGTGAGCCTCAACCATCGACTTAACAATTGCCGTTCCCAACCCTGTACCAGTCCGTTTACCATAAGTCACAAACGGTTCAAATAACTTTTCCTTAATTGCCTGCGGAATGCCCGGGCCGTTATCGTAAATGCTAATTTCTGCCCACTCCTCACTTTGCGACGCAGCAATCTCCACCCGCCCCCCTCGTCCCCCAAAAGCCTCAACAGCATTCCCAACTAAATTTTGTAAAACGCGCAAAATCTTATTTTCATCCGCTTCCACTATCACTTCTGTCACCCGTACTACCAAATCTACTTTTGCTGCTTCAAAATAAACTCGGTTCAACTTTTGAAACTGCTGCAACGTCTGAATTAGATTAACTGGTTTTTTATTTAATACAGAATTGCCCCGCGAAAATTCTAACACTTCTTCAGCCATCCCCAACATTCGCTGAACCTGCAATTGAATAAGTTCGCACCACTCCTGAGTTTCCTCATCCGGGTGCATTTCTTTGAGCACTTCACTGGAGAGTTTAATTCCGGTAAAAGGACTTTTGAAATCGTGAATAATTGTACTCACCATTTCTCCTACCAATACCATTTTTTGTTTGTGTACCAACTGGCTAACATATTGATCCGTGGTATCCCGTAAATTTTTAGTAATGAAACTAAACATTTGCAGTACCGAACTGCCTTTAGCAAAGTGGAGAGTTGTTATTAGTTTTTCACGGTCTATTTTGGCCAAAGTCGAGCCGGTAACTGCCACAGCTCTAGCACTGCGAGGCTCTCCGTCTAAAACTCCGAGTTCGCCAAAATAATCGTCTGGGTTAGCGACAGCAACAGTTTGATATTTATGATTTTCAATCCGCTTGCTAAACTCGACTTTACCTTCTAAAACTAGATATAAAAAATCCGCTGTTTCTCCTTCTTCAAAAACCAGCGTTTCCTCAGCAAAACTCTCCAAAACAGCTATTTGGCAAAGGTGAGCAGCTTGCTCTGGTTCAAAATAAGACATAAATCGATGAGAGGCCAGATCCATGTGAAAATACCTGAGACTTAATTTAACTACCAGCCGGGAAGTCCCTCGGTATATTTAGAGGGGATTAATCAGAGCGCTGCGCGAAGTACCCCGAATAAATTACGCCCGCGTGATGGAAAGAAGCGTCGGGTGTAGGTACGGAAACCGACAATTATTTCTTTTATACCCCAATACGATCGGGAAATACTCTGATACTATATTAGCAAGTGGGGGTGGAACTACCTCACTATAAAAAGCCTGAGAAAAAAAAGGAAAAAGAAGCCTGCGGTCTAACTGTACTCAGTTGACCGTCAGGTGTGTTCACTAAAATACAATACTGCTTTAATCTGGCTCTCTTTTCTAGCCTCCGAGGCTTTGACGCAAGGATTAGCGTCGGGATGGAGAGCCAGACTAGCATAGCAGCACCAGCAATCTCACCAAAATTCTCAGTTAATTGACTAAAATACATAAGTATTGTACTATTTTTGAGATTTAAATTGGATGTGGGGGGGTTCTCCGGCCACCTCAGAAGATTTTAACTGTAGAGAGATCGTGTAATTTAAATGCCGATCGACCGAGTTTACAAAAATTAACGATCGCCCGATAAAACGATCGCAGCATTCTGCCCGCCAAAGCCAAAACTTAAACAAACCGCATTTCTGACAATAGCCGATCGCGCACAGCGAACAAAGTCTAATTCAAACCCCGGTTTTTTCATTCCCGCGCAAGGCGGCAACATCTCATATTTAATACTCATCAAACAAAAAGCCACGCCCAAAGCTCCCGAAGCTGCCAAAGTATGACCCGTCGCCCCCTTAGTCGAACTAACAGCAACTCCTGGGTGAAATAACTTCTCAATTAACAGTGCTTCGTGTCGGTCATTTAACTCAGTTGCAGTACCGTGAGCATGAATAAAATCTATATCAATCGCCGCTAAATTGCTGCGTTTCAAACATTGATTTACCGCCGCGATCGCACTTTTCCCCCCCTGCTCCGGCGCATTAGCATGACACGCATCATTTGTCAAGCCAAAACCGGAAACTCGACCGTAAATTTTAGCACCACGGCGGCTTGCCAACTCGGCCGATTCTAATACAAATAAAGCCCCGCCTTCACCGAGCACAAAGCCTTCCCGATTTTCATCAAAGGGATAGCACCCATTGTTTGCCAAAGCACCCATCCGGCTAAATCCAGCCAGAGTAAGCGGTGTGATAGGCGCTTCCACAGCACCTGCGATCGCCCGCTGACACTCACCAGTGCGGATTAAATCAACAGCACGGGCGATCGACTGTAGGCCCGTCGCACAAGCAGCCATCGGCGCCAGCACCGGCCCCATTGAGCCAATTGCCCTCGCCGCTGCGATCGCCCCCATGTGAGGCAAAAAATTCACAAATTGAGAATTGGGAATTGGGAATTGGGTATTGGGAATTGGGAATTCTCTTCCCTCTTCCCTCTTCCCTCTTCCTTCCCTCGCCAACAGTTCCAAATTTGCCTGAAAACCTCGGCTAGAACCGATCGCAATTCCGCAATCAGGCAAAGGCAAAGTCAAATTAGCATCTTGCAAAGCATCTGCTAAAACCTGCCGAATTAAAGTTATTAAATAGGCAGGTTTTTTGCCAATTAAAGCCAAAGGTCGCCGTTCAAGTTCTAAAAAAGGTTGATGCCGAGCGATTCCCGATTCTCCAGACAGCAGTCTTTTCCAGCTTGTTTCCAGAGTCCCTAAAGCCGAAACAAGACCAATTCCAGTAACAACAACATCCATAGCTAAGCCGATTTTAGATTTTAGATTTTGGATTAAAAGAAGAATCAGGGCCGAGGATTTTAGATTTTGGATTAAAAAGGGATAATCTAAAATCTAAAATCCAATTCCCTGATCTCAAATCCCGAATTTACAAGCCATCGGATCGATCCCGCGGGGATAATCTAAAATCTAAAATCCCAAATCTAAAATCCCCAATCCAAAATTGGTTGACTACCTTCAGCTAGCCGGCTTAAAATTTTCCAAACCCTGAGTAACAGTAGCCTTCTCAATGCGATCGCCCGCTTGAATCTTATCAATCACATCCATGCCTTGCTTGACGTACCCAAAAACCGCATAGCTACCGTCCAAAAACGGCACATCGGTCAAAGTAAAGTAAAACTGAGAAGAAGCCGAATCAGGACTCTGCGATCGAGCCATAGCAACAGCCCCGCGACTGTGCACCAACACGGGTTTCTCCTTAACCCCAGCTTCTTGTAGCGTCGCGCTGTAAGTCGGATTGGCAGCACCTTTAGCTTTAATTTCCAGAGGAATCCTGCGTTCTACAGTAGTTTTCGGGTCAATAAAACCACCAGTTCCCAGTCGCGCTGTAGGGAATTTTGGGTCTTTACCCTGGGGGTCGCCGCCTTGAACTACAAAAGGCTGAGGTTCCCGCACGACTCTGTGAAATACCAGCCCGTCGTAGACACCTTTCTGAACCAAATCGACAAAATTGCCCGCAGTAATTGGGGCATTTGTGCCGTCGAGTTCGATCGTAATTGGAGAACCTTTAACCGTCATCACCACCGTTGCTTTTCCTTCCAATCGTGGCAAATTGCTAAATTGCGAACTCGCCGCTACAGCAGCAGGAGAAGGAGACGGAGACTGAGACAAAGAAATATTTTCACCCGACGCCGGATTCGATGTCGGAGTCGAGTTTGCCACAGGAGAACTACTGCATCCTCCGACAAACAACGCGCCAATTATTAAAAGTGAGAACAACCACCGCTGAATTTTGATTTGCATTTGCATTTGTATTTTCACTTTGAGTCAATTACGGACTTGGCAACTAAAGATTTTAATTCAATAGTCCGAACTGTTTTTAGTTCGTAGTCTAAAACCAGCGATTTTCCTTGGATAGCGAACTTGCCGCAGATCCTTGAAAACCTTATTCTACGGTTGGCAATCAAAAACTGTCGGAAGTATTGTTAATTGATAGATTCAAAAATTGGTAACGGGCTTACTCGCCGATCGATCTTTTTCACTTACCAGGTAGGTAAGGTGCGCGGCCAGGCGCACCCTACGAGACATTACCAATCTCAGATATCAAATCGCAAATCGAAAATCCCTAAAGTCCTTCTAGGGGAACTTGCAAAAATCGAGCCAATTCGGCCGCTTGATTTTCCACTTCAGACAAAGCAATCGGCTGTCCGACTCTAGTCAAGGGAAACTGACGGCGGTCTTTGAGCTTAAGATAAATACTGCGGCGGGGATTGAGACCTTCTTTAATGTCCACCCGCACAGATTGCACCTCCGATGTCTTGCAATTAAAATCAACTTTGCGGTTTTTGCCGGGAAAACCCCAGCGAAAGATCCGAATGTTACCAGTTTGTCGATCGAACTCGTTGTAACCGCCACCGACATCCCAGAGAATAGTCAGCCACAGGTAGAGGGCCAACAGCACGCCGCAGACACCGTAGAAACTCATCGCAATGCCTTGGGGGATGAAAACAAGCTGAGTCGGGTCAGCAAAAGGCAGCAGGTTCACGTGCAAGTAGCTGGAAAGGCCCGACAGCAGGAAACCAGTCCCTCCAATGCTGACAATCGTCCCCCACCAGAAATTGCTGAAGCGGCGGGAGCCCACAACCTGGTAGCGCAGGACAGGATCGGTCGAGGTCGTTGTTTTTGCAGTCATAAAACTAAACAGCCTTAAAGCCAAATTTTAATTCAATTAGTCCACCGAGCGTGACGCTTCGCTGAGGCGATCGCGATCGACCGATCGGGATTGTGTATCAACTCCTGCTAATTATGGTCAACTACCCGCCATCAAGCGGAGTACCGCCGGAGATGGGGGCTTGTATCTGAACTCCACCTCAATTCCGAAAACCTCGAAAGGATTTCAGCTTTGGCTTCACGGCTCGATACATGAGGGAGTGCTGACAAGACCCCGGTACTCATCCAGGCTTGCCGGACGAGCAACGTTCTAAGTGCGATATTTCGCGCCCCAACCAGATCTGCATGAAGTTGATGCCCACAGCATTCACAGCGGAAAATCAGCCCCTTGTTCGGTCGATTAGCCTTTGAGGTATGCCCACATTTAGGGCAACTTTGCGAGGTGTAATGTGCTGGAACTTTAGTAGCTAACGAGCCAACCAGCACAGCCTTGTAATCGATATAGCCATGCAATTCGGCAAACGACCATTGAGCCACGTTCCTGTTAGCTTTCCGTTGTTTCTTGCTTGCCCGTTTGCCCGATTTAGATTTAGTTCGATCGCGTATTCCGGTCAGATCTTCTAGTCCAATCAGGCTGTTAGGCTTGGCGATTTTACTCGCAATCTGGTGGTTCACATCAGCGATAAACCGTCTCTCCCGTCCCGACAAAGCGATTAATCTTCGCTTCGCCGAACGGGTGTCTTTTCGCTGTAGAGATTGTCTGGCTTTTTGATAACGGTTGGCTCGATGTCTAGCCGCCTTGCCCGAATAGAAACTCGACTTATTAGCTAAGTCTGTTTCGACTGCGAGGTATCTCATTCCCACATCTATACCAGAAATTCTAGTGATGTTCAGTGGGTCGAGAGTAGGCGTTTCCACCTCCAAGCTCACCATTAGATAGTAAGTCTTCGAGGATTTCTGGTAGACAATTTTAGCAGCACCGATCTTCTTGGACGCTCGCATCAGATCGATGTGCTTGTTGTAGCCATCAAACGGAACAACAATTCGACCACCCAGGGTGTTAATACTGACCCGTCGATCCTTTTTAAAGGAGTAGTCGCGCTGGTAATTAAGCGTACAAGTCCGCGAGGTGTATTTGGGAGCTCGATCGAGTCCCTTGTACCGCCGCTTGGTATACCCAGCTTTAAGCGCCTCGCTATTCTGCTTGGCTTTAGTCCACAGCGTCTTAAAAGTCGCAGCAACTTGTCTTGGCACGTTACACGCCATCTGGGAACCAAGCCCAAATAATGCCCGTAGCTCCGAGTAGACCAACTTTTGTAGTTTAGCTCCGTTGCCCGATTTACCGTTATCAAATGCCACTTGGGATGCGTAGTTCAGCGCATCCCGATAGGCCAAAGAAACCTGAGCTACCGAGATTTTTTGCTCGGCAGTCAGGTTTAATTTGAGTTTGGCGGTAATTACTTGGCTCACAACTTCTTCAACAGATAAGAGGATAATCTTACCCTGTGAAGGATTTGAGTGCAAGCGCAGAGTGTTTGTTCGTCTGCTACACAAAACTTGGCTAAACTTATTTAAGCCTCACCATTCAATCAGAATGACTCCTGAAGGGTCTGTTTCCTGCTTCACCCAAGGGAGCCGGCTCGCAACTTGTCCACAGGCGTTAATTCGGGTGGAGCAACGCCCTAATTGAATTAATTTTGGTTGAAGCTTTTAGCCATGAGTCATCCACTATTTTCAACCAATTTAACGAAACGCGGGCTCCCGTTCGACCTTGTGACAGGCTGGTCAGTTTTGACTTGCACGCTCGGTTTACAAACCAGATAATTAAGCCTTTTGTAGGCATTGGTGTAATCATACTGCCCAAAATTTTAATCAGTCAAGTTAAGTATGACGAATTTTTGTAAACTGACTTTCTGAGTAAATGCGCTGGTTCAAGAGTGTTCTGTCAGGAATTAACTTGCCTTCACTTTCTGGGCGTCGTAACGTAGAACATGAGGACTCCTACTAATGCGTGCGAACTCTGCCACTTTCCACATAGAACTTTCTCTCAGCGATCAACTGTGGATAAGTTTGGGAAACTATTGGGCACTTAAGTTTTGCTCCTCAACCACCGCCACCTCGCCGCTTGGCGACGAAGGGTCAGTTGGATTGTTGCTGAGCATCGTCAACCCAGATGGCCTTCCTCTCAACCACGCTTTCATCGAGTACGCCTCTAGTGGGGGAACCCTGCTGTTCTAGTTGAAATTTATGAACTTCTAATATATAGTTATGTTAACTTTAATTAGAAACCTTGGTCTTTTAACAAGCAAAAGGATTTTACCCCAATGACAATCGCAGTCGGACGCGCCCAGAACGAAAGAGGCATCTTTGATGTACTCGACGACTGGCTCAAACGCGATCGCTTCGTCTTCGTAGGCTGGTCTGGCATCCTGCTATTCCCCTGCGCCTACCTAGCCATCGGTGGCTGGTTAACAGGCACCACCTTCGTCACATCCTGGTACACCCACGGTTTGGCAAGCTCCTACCTCGAAGGAGCCAACTTCCTCACCGTAGCAGTCTCCACCCCAGCCAACAGCCTCGGACACTCCCTGCTGTTCCTGTGGGGCCCCGAAGCACAGTGGGACTTCACCCGCTGGTTCCAACTCGGTGGGCTGTGGACATTCGTAGCCCTCCACGGCGCCTTCGCACTGATCGGCTTTTGCCTGCGTCAGATTGAAATCGCCCGTTTAGTCGGCATCCGTCCCTACAACGCCCTAGCATTCACCGGCCCCATCGCCGTGTTTGTTTCGGTGTTCCTGCTTTACCCATTGGGTCAATCAGGCTGGTTCTTCGCCCCCAGTTTCGGCGTCGCAGCAATTTTCCGCTTTTTGTTATTCCTGCAAGGCTTCCACAACTGGACGCTCAACCCCTTCCACATGATGGGCGTTGCAGGCATCTTGGGCGGTGCG
>NZ_JAUBOV010000019.1:68813-106625 GCF_036700405.1 Microcoleus sp. T3_D1 | reverse complement strand
AGGCATCTTGCCTGTTCTTCCACAATAACAAAATTTTGTGGAACAGGCATCTTGCCTGTTCTTCCACAATAACAAAATTTTGTGGAACAGGCATCTTGCCTGTTCTTCCACAATAACAAAATTTTGTGGAACAGGCATCTTGCCTGTTCTTCCACAATAACAAAATTTTGTGGAACAGGCATCTTGCCTGTTCTTCCACAATAACAAAAAAATTTTGTGGAACAGGCATCTTGCCTGTTCTTCCACAATAACAAAATTTTGTGGAAGAACAGGCATCTTGCCTGTTCTTCCACAACAAAAAAACTGTCTTGTGGAACAGGCTGGAAAGCCTGTTCCTTTATTTTACTTAATTGACCGCCGACTTAACGGTTTCGGGCCCAGATACCTGAGAGGAAAGGCGACTCGCCACTTGATTGATGAAACCTTGCAAGAAGGAAACTTGCTGATTTTGCAGAAATACTGCTTGCAAAGTTTTCGTCAGTTCCGTAAGATTGAAGATGCCTTTAGCATTTTCCAATTCTTGAGTTGAGAAATATTCAATTAAACTCAGTCCTGCTATTCTGGTAAAATATGCTGCACTAATTCCCTGCACCGCGCCTCCGGCTACGTAGGTGACAGCATTGCTTTTCAGCAGTCCAGTAATAGTTTGGGTAGACATTTCTACTAATCCCAATTTAAACATTTGACTTGCCAAAGTTGCCGCTACTGTCTTAGCTTGGTCTAAGGAAAACTTTTGCTGGTAGATAGCGCCGAGGTCGATTACAAGTTGGGTACTGATGGCGGTTGTTGCTAGCAAGTCTAAAGCGGGAACCGGGTTAGTAAAGACGGCGGCGGCGGCGATGTACTGATATTGTTCGATAATGGGAATTGCCCGATCGCGCCTGACTGCATTTAATAAGGTTTTCGCCTCTAACTTGATACTTGCAGCCTCGCGCACTGCACTCGCCCAGACCAACTGTTGCCGTTCTTCAGTTAAGATTTTAGTCAATCTTTCCGTCAGCCCGTCGAGTTGAGAGACTTGATTTTCGATGCGTTCTTGAACTGTGCCGTCCGCTTGGTGCCGACGCACTTTAATAGAATTGGGAGAAGCTGCGATCGCAATTATCTCTTCTGTACCCAATATTCCTTGCATTTTCTGCTGCAAAGAGTTCAAAACCTGCGACTGCTGTTCTGGCAAATATTGGTCTTGTTTGTTCCAGACTAGCAGCACGCGCTGACCAGCGGACGCTAGCTGAGATAATGTTTTAAATTCGGAATCTGTGATGTCGCCCGCTGTCACAAACAGCACTAAATCACCGTTGATTTTGGCATCGGCATTTGTATTAGCAAACAGCGCTGCTGTTTCTTGTAAACTAAGCTTTTGCGGGTCTTGAGAGACCCAATTAGAATTTAAAACTTGAATTAAGGCAGTTTTGCCGACAGCTTTGCCGCCAGTTACGGTAATCCGTAAATCTTGTCTGTCTAATTCGGCTCTGAGCCGATCGAGCTGTGCTGTTAGATTAGCAGGATCAGCAGAGTTTTGAGCTTCTGAAGCCAGCAATTTAATTGCGGTTTCTGAAGCCGCGATCGCTTTTTCGGCTGCTTCCCTGTTGGCCAGGGGTTGCGGGAGTGCGAGTTCGAGTTTGGGGGATTGTTGCTTCCACCACCAATACCCCGCACCGGCAGCCGCCAAGCCGATGAGTGCCGTTTCGCCCATTTCTGAACCCGAATGCTGTAGAGTTTCCAGCAGCCACAGCGCTGCTGAAAGTCCTATTCCGCCTATCAAAATCGGTCGCCGCAAGTTAAGTGTCATTTTTCCCTTCCTCTGGGTATTGTCGCCAAGCTTAACCTTACCGGGCTTGGCCTCCCTCCCTCTATTCCATCGTACCTCTGTGGCATCCAAACTGGCAGGCGGGCGATCCGACTTTTTGCGATCGGGATTTGCGGCCCTGGCCACAATCAACTTTTTGCACTTCTACAAACGCAGAATAGGGGACTGAAGTCCTCACTACAAACCAAGAGATTTTTACATGATTTTGCAAATATAATAGTTGATTTTTTCTCTAGGTTGCTAATGCTTGAGATTGTGATTCACAAATATCAATTATTTGTTTGGGAATTGCTCGCGGGCGCATGGTGGTAACTTCAACCCACACCCAAAGCGCCTCTGCTTTTAACAATATGTCGTCACTTCCAGCTAAGCGAATTTCGTAGCGGCGGACAGCGCGCGGGCCGCGCATTTGTTCGATCCAAGTGGATATCTCCAATCGATCGCCCGATGCGGCCGATCGCAAATAGTCAATCTCTATCCGTCGCATTACAAAGACGCCGCCCAATTCCCGGTAGCGATCGAGAGTAAATCCCAAGTGTTCTAAATGTTCGATTGCAGCGTGTTCTAAATAATGCTGATAAACAGCATTATTTACGTGACCGAGAGCATCCATTTCATAATGTCGCACTCTAATTTCTGTAGTAAATGGTGTCAATTTCTCCCCTTTCCACTTGTTGCGGTATTTTGTAGTTCCGAGTGCGATCGCACTCTGGGTCGATACGGGAGCATCTCAGTTTTGTAAAAAGCATTTTTTTTATTGTAGTGCGAGCGTCCCCGCTCGCGTATTGTACACGCGAGCGGGGACGCTCGCACTGTAAATGCAAAACTGAGATGCTCTCGGTCGATACTCGCTCGGAACTGATTGCAAGTTACACTAAATAGTTGAAACATCACTGCTTCCAGGTTAATCTTAGTCCTAGAAGCACAGACGGTCATCACCTTGGTTTTTTTACGACAATACACTGGCTTAAAACCCTCACTCTCGGTTGAAAAACCCGGTTTCTTGGTTCTGAGTGCGTCCCGCACTAAATCTTTGACAAATCGGACGGGTAATGGTTTAATCTCCCAGACAAATTCCCAAACCGCGAGCCGTTTTAACCAGAGTACCATCGAAGTCTACAGGTCTGTATTTGGCGATCGCCTTGGACAGAGGAACGCTCACAACTTCCCGCTTTTGCCAAGATACCATGCAGTCGTATTTCTCTTCGGCAATTAAATCAACTGCTGCTACGCCAAAAGCAGAAGCAATTAACCTTTCTAGCGATGAAGGAGTTCCTCCGCGTTGAATATGTCCCAACACGGTGACGCGAGTTTCTGCACCGCTGCACTCAGAAATTGTATCAGCTAAATACTGACCAATTCCGCCTAATCGACTTTGACCTAAGCGATTTGTTTGCATTACTAACTCGCCTTCTTCAGTGCGAACTGCCTCCGCTACTATAATTAAACAGTAGTTTTTTCCCCGGTCTTGGCGTTCTTGGATTTGGGCGCAGATTTTGGAAATTGTGTAAGGGATTTCGGGAATCAGAATTATATCAGCTCCCCCAGAAATTCCGGCACTGATCGCAATATGTCCAGCGTCGCGCCCCATGACTTCAACAATCATGACGCGACTGTGACTTGCCGCAGTAAAATGCAAGCGATCGAGTGCTTCAGTGGCAATATTGACCGCAGTATCAAAACCGATGGAACGCTCGGTAATGCCGACATCATTATCAATAGTTTTAGGAATAGCAACTAAATTCAAATTACCTTGTTGAGCAATCTTCCTGAGAATGGCGAGACTGCCGTCGCCACCAATGCCAATTAAGGCATCGAGACCTAGTTGATGATAGCCTTCGATAATGTCCTCAGCCCGATCGCGTAAAGTCCCATCAGGCATCGGGAAAGCAAAAGGGTCGCCCTTATTTGTCGTGCCTAGCATCGTACCGCCAATGGTGAGCCACGAGTCTACTTTCTCAATATCCAAGGGAATTGCTTCAGGGGGACGACTCATCAATCCGTTGGTGGCTTGACGAATCCCCATCACTTTCCAATTGTAAGTTCCCGTGGCGCGGTAGACAACGGCTCGAATAACTGCGTTTAAGCCTGCACAGTCACCCCCGCTAGTGAGGATACCGATACATTTTTGTTCTCCCATAATTAATGCCCGACTTTTGTTACTCTGAATATGAGTTGATATTTTAAGATGCCGATCGTCCAATCCTGATTTTAGACGTAAATAGGTAGGCGAAAATAAACTTTACTCTGTAACAGAATGTAAAGCTATCATGGGAGCATCTCAGTTTTGTAAAAAGCATTTTTTTTATTGTAGTGCGAGCGTCCCCGCTCGCGTATTGTACAATACGCGAGCGGGGACGCTCGCACTGTAAATGCAAAACTGAGATGCTCCCGCTATCATAACTTTTGTGATTGCTTTCATAAGATATCGCTCCTTTGGGGAGCGTTTCACTCGTTTTTGACTACTTAATGTATTTTCAAGCTTCATCGACCTAATTGAGTGCGTCATCTCTGACCAGGAATTTCAAAGGTGGTACCCGCCACGTGATTTATCCGTGGAATAAATCCAAAATCTAAAATCGAAAATCCTCCAGCCCCCGCATTTATCCGTGGGGTCGCCTCTAAAATCTAAAATCGAAAATCTAAAATCGATTGACGCATCCCACAAGTTCGATCGCCAACTTGCGTAGCATCGCCAATCACCCTCTCCAACAAAACATCAATTTTACTTGGGATTGAGGCGTTTAGAAACTTGGTTAATTATACCGCTGAGAATAGCACCGCCCATAAGAATTCCCAGGGCGGGATTAAATACGGGCTGCCAGAGACTGTACCACAAATCAAAACCGAGATTCACCCCAGTCGATCGACCTGCTACTGCGATCGCAAACCACGCAAAACTGGCAAAGACGAAAAATACATCAGCTACTAAAATCAAGTTGAGAAAGTTAAGAAATTTATCTTTCATTGTCGAAGGTTCCTTTTGAGTGTATATGTGTCAACTTTTGGCAAGCGGTTGGTAATGGAGCGGATTGATAGCTGCAACTGGCGATCGAATAAAGATAAAATATCATTCAATTGTTTTCGCGCACAGGCTGTCAAAATATGGTTCGCTATACACTTCCTCAAAGCCCCGAAATTATTTTAACTGTCAAAGGGAAAGATTCAGCCAAAGCCCGCGAAGAAGCGATGGATCGGCTGATGGAGCTCATGGATGAGGGAAAGCTGCCTACGGAGCTCGTGGAGGGATTTGGGCCCAAGCAGTTTGTTGAAGTTAAGGATATCGAAGATGCTGCGTCTGAAGGCGAGGACGCGATTACTGAAGCCGTGCAGATTTTGAGCAATTTGGCAAGTCTCAAATTGAAAGTGATGGAATCCCGCGAAGAAGCACTCAAAGTCCGGGCGGCGATCGACATTTTGTTTACAGATGAGGCTGTGACGGCCGAGGAAATTAGTCGTTTGAAAGATGGTTTCAAGGTTCTCAAAAACTTTGCTCAAGCTAACGTCCGCTATCGAGAAGCTAGAAGTAAAGCCGAAGAAGCGCGGGCAATTCTCGACGAAGCTTTGCAATCTGTCGAACCGGAAAACAAGGCGCAGAAATCCGCGAAATAGTAGCAGGTTGCATTGACTCACATCTAGCAAGAATCTCAAGAACAGGCTTTTCGGCCTGTTCCACAAGAAAATTAACTCGTGGAACAGGCCGAAAAGCCTGTTCCTAAAAAACTGATTGAGAATGGTGCAATATCTCAGTTGAAACCTATTTCTGTCATGGCGAGCCGAAACGAAGCACTCGCAAACCTCGGCGATTGCTTCGTTTCTTTATTCGGACATACAATAACTCTGCTGCAAGACATAATATTAACTTTATCCACATTGAAATCAGGATAAAAATTGTGAACCAACAAACAGGAATTCTCAGAAACTCGATGTCAGGCAGCTTGCTGCTGGCTAAAAAGTTAGGTTTTCAACCAAAAACAGTGATTGATGTCGGTGCCGCCTTGGGAACTTTTAGCCTTTACGAAACTTTCCCCGATGCGCGACATTTGCTAATTGAACCCATCGCCGAAAATGAACCTTACCTCGCCAAAATTTGCCGCCATCTCAAAAGTGCAGAATACATTATTGCAGCAGCCACCAAAGAATCGGGAGTTTTCACCCTCAACGTCAGTCCCGGTATGGTGCATTCTTCACTTTCTGAAAATCGCGTTAGTGACAGCAGCAACCCTTATTTGAGGAACATACCAGCAATTACCCTGGATGGAATATGCAGGGAAAGAAACTTGTCAGGCCCGTATTTAATTAAAGTTGATGTAGACGGAAAGGAAGTAGATGTTTTAGCGGGAGCAACTGAGATTTTGCAGCAGACTGAATATGTAATTGTAGAAGTTACTTTATTCGGTCAGATGTATGATGTAATGAGTTTTATGAAGTCCCAAGGCTTCGCAGCTTACGATATAGTTGATTTGTCATATCGCCCGACTGATTCAGCTTTGTGGCAAGTTGACATGGCTTTTGTTAAGGAATCGGGTCACTTCCGAAGAGATAGTAGTTTCGCAACAGGACAGCAGGATATCGAAGCACTTAACTCGCATCTGAAAGCTTATCGGGAAAGTTTCATCAAACACATTGAGACTCATTACAGCGACCCCATAGAGCCGGAACCACAGGTCACTCAACCTGTTTGGGGCGAAGATTATGTCATCATTTAACTCAAGTTGCTTCCATCTGATACCAAATCCGAGTCGCACTTCGCACGCTTATTTAATTAATCCTCAACCTCTCACAAACTGGTTTTCTAAAGGCTGCTATTGTCGTCTATAAGCTTGCAATCTGCTGTAAATAGGCTTTCATTGGATATCAGAAAGTGGGAATGCCCTAATGCGAGCCTCACCATGATAGAAACATCAATGCAGCTAAAAACATTAGAGATGAGGGTTTACGAATGGCAGAGGTTATGTTAGTAAATTTTCTTCTTTTATTTGACTGAATTTGACTGATATTAAGCATTCTTAGCTTAATGTCTTAGCAAACGGGCGATCGCTTTTACCAATTCATCAGGTTCGACAGGCTTGGAGATATGCATCTGAAATCCCGCAGCTAAGGCTTGCTGCTGATTGATTTCTCCAGCATAGGCAGTAAGTGCGATCGCAGGAATCGTGCCGCCCTGTTCAGGTGACCATTTTCTAATTTGCCGAATCAGGGCATAACCATCCATCTCTGGCATCCCAATGTCACATAACAGCAGATCGGGGACAGATTGATTCAGGAGAGTCAACGCCTGTGCACCGGAAGCGGCTGTCGTAACTTGTGCGCCAGATTGCATCAGGGTGAATGCTGCCAACTCCCGCATATCTGCATCGTCGTCCACAACCAAGACCTGAATACCTGCTAAGTCTGCCGCACTTTCTGGGTGCCTGCGATCGTCCGAGGGTTGCGGCTCTACGATGTTTAACGGTAGCCGGATGGTAAATGTAGCCCCTAAGTTCTGTCCTAAGCTGTCTGCTTGAACCGTTCCTCCATGCAGTTCGGTAAAATGGCGGACGATCGCCAGCCCCAATCCCAATCCGCCAAATTGTCTAGTCGTTGTCCCATCTTCTTGACGGAAGTAGTCAAACACATGGGGTAAGAAGTCTCGACTGATGCCTTTTCCAGTATCTTTGACTTGAATCTGAGCATAGGTGCCAACTTGCTCTAGTTGCACCTCGATTCGTCCTCCGGCTGGGGTGAACTTCACGGCATTGGAAAGGAGGTTCCAGACTACCTGTTGGAGGCGATTCGTATCACCTGAAACCGTTCCTGAAATAGGATTAAACGTGGTCTGGATTTGAATGTGTTTGGCTTCGGCCGCCAGTCGTACCGTTTCCATGCCGGCTTCAATCGTTGCTGCTAGATTCACACTCGCGACGTTTAACGTCATTTTTCCTTGCAGAATGCGCGAGACATCCAACAAGTCCTCAATTAATTGCGCTTGCAGCTTGGCGTTGCGTTCGATCGTTTCTAGGGCTTGCTGGGTTTTTGTGGCATCTAGTCGCCCAGTTCGTAGCAATTTTGTCCAGCCCAGAATCGGATTCAGGGGCGATCGCAATTCGTGGGACAATACGGCTAAAAATTCGTCTTTAATCCGGTTAGCGGCTTCTGCTTTTGCGCGATCGCGTTGAGCCAATCGGTATAATTGAGCATTGTCGATCGCCAAGGAAGCACGACGGGCCAATTCCTCTGCCAGTTGCAAATCTGCTGAGGTATACCGTCGTCCAGATTCGGCACAGATAAAGGAAATGACCCCTAGAATTCGTGCCTGAGTTCGTAGTGGCACCGTCATTACAGAGCTGAATCCAACCTGCCGCAGCATCTCTAAATGCTCTGAATCAAGCGCTGCCTGTACCAACAATTCATCGGGAATCTCCGGCACCAAATCAGATTCCCCAGTTCGCAAGGTCAATGCAGCACCGCGAGGGTCATCCGGATTCAGCGGATACTTTTCTCTAATCTGATATGCCCATTCCAGCTTGGCAGGGTCGATGTGAGCAACTGCAATCTGCTCGATCGCACCATCCTCTTCTCTCATGTGAATCGTACACCAGTCCGCTAATTCCGGCACTGTAAGCTGCGCGACTTGCTCTAGAGTAGTTTGATAATCAAGTGAGGATGCCAGCACCGCACTTGCCTCAGAGAGAAAGCGTTGGGCAAGCTCTAACCTGACGCCCTCAGTCACATCTACCACATAGACTAAAACCCCTTCGACCTGACCATTTGAGTTAACAGTTGGAAGATAGTAAACGTTGTAGTAACCGGGACGGCGATCTCCGCGTCCGGGAACATTCACTGCAAAGTTAGGTGAAATGAAGGGATTCCCTGTGGCGTAAATCTGATGGAAGACTTCAACTAATTTGGGATCGGATTGACCAAAAAGTTCTGGAATTGAATAGCCTAAGTGTTGCTGGCGGGTTAATCCATTAATTTCTGCTAATGCTTCGTTGATGGCAATAAATCTCTGCTGTGCATCTAACAGGGCAAGTCCAACCGGAGACGTGTCAAAAATAGTTGCCAGTTGGCGCTGTGCGGCTTCGGCTTCCGATCGTGCGAGGCGCTCGCGTTCTAACAGTTGTTCTCGTTCTTGTTCTGCATACTTGCGCTGCGTCACATCCAGCACCAGCGATAGCACCGAAATCATCCGTCCCGATTCGTCCCTGAGACTGGAGTTATACCAGTCGCAATGCACAATGTTGCGAGCTTTCGTGTAATTGCGGTTGTATGAAAAAATATGGGGTTCTTCACCATAGACCAGCCGTTGGCAGACTTCAGTCACCGATTCGAGGTCTTCCTCAAAGACAAAAGGTATCTCTGTTAAAGATTTGCCCAGAATTTCTTCGGCCCTCCAGCCCAAAATCCGCTCTGCACCAGCAGACCAGCGAATGATTTGAAAGTCTCGATTCCATTCAACGACTGCCATTGGAGAGTTTTCAACATGGAAGTTAAGCTTTTGTAGGGCTTGACGCAACGCTTCTTCTGCTTGCTTGCGTTCTGTGATATCAATGACAACTCCGATCGAGTGCTTGGGATTTCCCTGAGAATCATAAGTAAACTGTCCTCTGGCTTCGACCCAGTGAATCGAGCCATCTGACCAACGCAGGCGATATTCATGGTGATACTCCTTCTTGTCTGCTATGGCTTGCTGAAGTTTTCCTTCGGTTTCTGCTAAGTCATCAGGATGAACCCGACTTCCCCAAACTTCATAGCCCGGTTCGCACTCATTCGGTTGCAGACCGAGTACCATGAAATGTCCTTCTGACCAAAGCAAGGCATCGGTCTGCATATCCCAGTCCCACGTTCCCATGCGTCCGACCTTCAGCGCCAGTTGCAGATGAGCTTCACTTTCTCGCAATTCCTCTTCTGCGCGCGATCGCTCCACGGCTAGCCAGGTTTTTTCAGCAATTCGCTCCATCAGGACCACCTCTTCCTCCGTCCAGCGTCGCGGAGCCACATGGTGCAACACAAACAATGCGACAAATTTTCCTTCTTTCACCAAGGGAACACACACAAGAGATTTGGTTTGAATTGCATCGAAGGCAGCAGCCCCCGCTCCTGCAGTCCGAGAATCGCGATCGACATCATCCACGACAATTGTTCTGCCCTGCTTTAATTCAGCAATGAGTTCACGGCCAAACGAATCCAGGTGATGTCTACCCACCACGCTGATTGCACCATTGCAGAAATCGCGATCGACAATGACATATTCCTGCGTTGGATCAATTTCGCCGTAGGTACAGCGAGTGACATGGAAATGTTGCCCTGTGGCACAAACCACCTGCCACATAATTTCTTGTGGGTCTTGAATGGCACGAATCGCGTCATTCAATTCGATTAGGAATTGTTGAATTTCTTCTTTCTGCTGGAGGTTCTTGAGCAGTTGTTCAATTTGTTGCCTTGCCCGCACCTGGGCTGTCACTTCAATGTTATAAATCAAGACACCCTGAATGGTTCCCTCAGCATCCCGCCAAGCTGCAAAGATGCAGTGGAAAAATGCTTCTTCCAACACTCCATCGCCGTTCCGATCCCAGTAAGTAGGTGACTCCTCCCGAATAAATGTTTCTCCCGTCCGGTAAACCTGTTCAAACGCTTCAAAGTAAATTTGTCCCTCTATTTCCGGGAAAACGTCCCGCATAGATTTCCCGATAATGTCTGGAGTGCGCCCAGTCCCTTGCAGATAGGTTGGATTGGCAAATTCATACACTAGATCGGCACCTTTAACAATGCCAATCATGGCAGGCAATTGCATCAGGATGTCATGCAACCGCTGGCGTTCGGTTTCTGCTGACCGTCGGGCAGATTGTTCTCGTTTTAAAAGGCGATCGCGCTCTGCTTCGATCTGTTTGCGTTGGGTGATGTCAACCGAAACGCCAACCATGCGAACTCCCTGTCCGGTTTCCTCCAGATAAACTCGCCCCTGACTGTTGATCCAGCGCACAACGCCGTCGGGACTAATTACCCGATACTCCTGCACGTAGGACTGTTCGACCGCAGTTGCCCGTTGGGCCGCTTGGATCACCCGTTGTCGATCGTCTGGATGAATGAGTGCAAAAAAGTCTTCTCCTGAGCCTTCGTGAAGACCCCAAACTTCTAGAGCATTTGCAGAACACACGACCTGATTGGTCGGCAAATCCATATCCCAGACCACCATCTGAGCCGCCGTCAGTGCCAATTGCAGGCGTTCTTGGCTCTCTCGCAATGACTGTTCAACTTGTTTGTAATTCGTCAGGTCTTGGAAGATAACAACGGCTGCAACAATCTGCCCCTGCTTATCTAAAATCGGTGCTGAGTTGGCGTTAATGAAAATGCGGCTACCATCATTTCGATCGATTTCCATCTCCTCGTTGGTAACGACATCACCTGTTTTTAGCGATCGCGCTAAGGGCATATCTTCATGGGCATAGGGCTGACCGTTAGAACGAAGTGGAATGTATGAAACGACGGGATCATATTCGTTAAGCTCAAGCGATTGTTCGTAGCCATATCCAACAATCTGCTTGGCTTGTTCGTTAGCCAGAACCAACTTACCAGATGCTGCATCGGCAATCATTACACCTGCAGGCATTTGTCGTAAAACGGCTTCAAATCGGGCGCGTTCAATTTCAAGCTCGTGCAATAACCGTTCTCGTTCTGCCTCTGCTTGCTTGCGTTCTGTAATATCGCGAAAATAAACTGCTAGTCCTGCGGTTGAGGGATAGGCCTTTGCCTCTATCCAACGCTGGACAGATTCCCCAAATTCTTCCCAGGAAACAGGAACCTGTTCCTTCATTGCCCGATGGAGTTCTCGATAGGGAATTGCACCAACCAGCTCAGGAAAAACCTCATTCCAAACGTGCTTTCCTAGTATATCTTCTGGTGTTTTGTGCAGGATTTGAGCCGCCGCCCGATTCACGTAGGTGTAGCGCCAGTCGCGATCGAAGGCGACAAACGCATCGGTAATGCTTTCCAGAATCGTTGCTACATTGCCCTCAGTTTCTTGAGCAGCGAACAACTGTTCGCCTTCAAGAGTGCGGGCAAAGCGTTCAATGACTTCAGAGCGAGAAATTCCTCGCCTGTGAGCCTCTTTATCGAGCGATCGCCATGCTGTATTAGTCAGAGATACGCTCACTCGTTGTTTCGTCTCCGAGTTCCAATTGCTAACAAACTTGCCTGTCGCGTCGCGCTTCATGAAGATTTATCCGTAGGCATACACGGTCTTCTCCATTGAACCTGAGTTACTCACTGAGGAGAATCTGCCTTAAGATAGATGCTTTGGCGAGAGGGGAGATAGGCAAGAATGACATCAATCAATATTGCGCTGTACTGGCTGCTGATTTCTTAGGGGTCTAGGATTCTAGCCTGTTTAGGTGATTGGTCATGCGATCCCGTTTGAGATCAAAAGAAAACGGGATTGCATTTTCGTACATACAGCTCTTTTAAGAATTTGATATTTGAAAACTGGATGCGAGTGAATTAGTTGGCTCGATCGCTGCTACCTATATCAGCCGCTTTTTCTACTGCTTCCCGTGCCGGCGTAACTGCTTCGCCCACGTTATCTTTTACCGATTCTATAAATTTTTTGGTACTGGGGGCAATGGGTTGATCGAGATTCAGCTTTTCTCGGATATTGTCAAGTACACCACTGGCATCCTTCTCTGTATCGCTTGTTGGCGGCCGATCGGGACTGGCCACTTCGTAAGATTTAGCTTCAGGGGTTAAATGTGTAGCGATCGCTTGCATTTTATTGCCCGAAAATTCCAATTCTGAGCTAAAAATTAGCGCTATTCCTACAGCCAAGATTATTCCTACTCGCAGGCAAGTTGTAACTAAGCGCGATGTAAACTTTTTCATTGAAAAACTCTGTTTTTTTCTGTGACGACTGTTATACACAATAATTGCTGTTGTTGGTTGGCAAATCTATCTAAAGATAGGACTTAGTGTCAATTTATGGTGTTAGCATCCTTCCCAAATCAACCTCAACAAAAAAGTTTTTGGCGCTGCGGCGCCACCACGCGACCGATCGCAACTACGAACTCAAGAAAGGTACATTTACTACTTCCCCTGACACCGATCCGACTTGCACTTTCAGCCCTTCGCCGCCCGCTTTGGTGCGGATGTAAGCAAGACCAAAAAAGCCGGATTCAGTTTCCGTAAAGCTGGTGAGTTTGCCGACTTTTTCTTCTCCGATGGTGACTGCTGTTCCGGGTTCAACCGCACCGCTCAACTGCACGCCCCAAAGTTGCTGTTTGACTCCTTTGTAGGTGTTCAACCGGGCAATTGTTTCTTGACCGATGTAGCAGCCTTTGTCATAGGTAATCGTGTGTAAAAGACGGGCTTCTAAGGGGTTGTAATCGTCTGTGAGTTCAAAATCAGGGGCGGGGCGTCCTTGTTCGATTCGCAGTTGTTCCCAAACTCGATCGCCCATCGGTACGGCCCCAGCTTTGACTAATTCCTGCCACAAGTTGGCTGCATCGCTGGCTGGCGCAATTAACGTGTAGCCGGGAGTTGCTAAACCGCTACCAACCGCAACTCGAACCCCCCCTTCATCCCCCCCTTGGTAAGGGGGGGAAAGAGGGGGGGTTTTTATCAATTTGTGAGTAGCGTAAGGTTGATTTTGAAGTTCGGTAACTCCGATTTTTTCTAATAGTTGAGTGCTTTCCGGGCCGAGGACACTGAAAGCAACAGTTGTATCGGTTAAATCTGTTAACTCGACGCGATCCATTGGGAAAATATAGCGATCGAGCAATTCCAGTAGTTGGCGGCGGCGGTTGGCTGAAACTAGCAGCAGTACGGCATCTTCTGTAGCATAAGCGGTGGCGAGGTCGATCGTCCGGGCGGTGGATGTGACGAAAACGGTGTCGCAACCTTGACCGGGTTTGAGTATATTAAAGTTATTGGTACTTTGATTGTGCAAGAACCGCAGGCGATCGCTGTCTGAGATTTGAATGCGTCCCCAGTGAGTGCGATCGTACAAGGCCGCACCTTGTTTCGTTGCTGCGATCGCTTCTGCGTCGTTACCAAAACTGACTGGCACAATTTCTTTGGTTGTTAACTCTGCAAATGTAGCACCTGTCGCTGCTTGAATGTCGTGCAATTCTTGAATCAGCATAAAATTTTGTTGACTGTTGAGTGTTGACTGTTGACTGTTGACTGATGACTGTTGACTGTTAACTACTGCTTTCTTGTCAACTGACAAATGACTATTTGCTCAAATTGGCGAATATTTCTTGTATTAATTGACTGGCTTTGGCATCAAGACGATTCCAATCTACATCGCCCGTGTCCTCCTCAATCAAGCTAGTATCAATTACAACTTCTTGGCTTTGCAGTTGAGTGTGGGCGGGCTGGTAGTTGACAAAGCAGACTCGATAGCAAAGTTCCCAAATATCGACACATCTTTGCTCGCCTTGATTCTCTAAAATTAGTTGATAGCCCGGAATTGGAATCTGCACTTCTTGATAAGTACCCGTCCAGACAGACCCCTCTAATTGTTTGCGGATGTTGTCGATCACTCGGATCATCGCTGGCTGCATCAGTAGTTCAGCTTGCTGCCACGCGATCGGGCTAGTTATTTTAGGCTTCATATACAGGGTTCTAAAAAAGAAAATCATTGACATCCTCACCGCCCTAAAGGGAGGGTGATTCCCAAGAATCACTTCTTGAGTTTTCTGCTTCGTCCCGTGCCAGCTAGACTGACTTTACCACCAGTCCCCGCCGCATCCAGTCCACAGACAGTTTGTTTTACTTCCAGGCTATGCCCTAGCCCAGAAATTAGTTCCAACCCACGATTTCTAACCACCTGTGCCGCTGCCACATCACGCGATGCAGTAAAGAAACACACTGGACAAGAATGAATTCTTTCGTCTAGGTGCTTTTTGCCCGTATGCGTCCCACACTCAGGACATTGTTGTGATGTGTAGTCCTTGTCTACCTTGGCAAAGAAAACACCTCGTTTAAAGCACACCCATTGTAGTATGTTGATGAATTGACCGAATCCAGCATCGGCACTATGTTTACTCAACATTCCTCTGGCCCAAGAGCGAAAGTCGATGTCTTCAACAAATATCATCCCTACGCCGTCACTCATACGGTGGGCTAACTTAAAGTGCCAGTCTTTCCTGGTGTCAGTAATCTGTTGATGAATTCTGGCTATTTTTTGATTGAGCTTATGTCTGTTATTCGACCCTTTCTTCTTATGCTTTAATCTACGTTGCAGTAATTTCAACTCGCGTTGTAGAGTTTGCAGGAAGCGAGGTCTAGCAATTTGCTCGTTATCGCTAGTAGCTACAAATTTATCAAACCCTAAATCCAAACCTCGCGGATGACCGGATATGGGTGTATCTGGCACTGATACATTTAACTGTAATGACAACATGACAAAATATCCCGATGCCCGTCGTACAACCCTGGCTTGTTTAATTTCAAATCCCCCTGGGATTTGGCGTGACAAGCGCAAACGAATCCACCCTAGTTGAGGCAATTTCAGCAAACTTCCATTGATGGGATTTTTGCCCAATTGAGGAAACACAAACGATCGCATTCGGTATTTGTTCTTGAAGCGAGGGAAGCCTAGTTTCTTCGCTCTCATGTCCTCAAATGCCCTGTCCAGCGTTCTTAAGACTTGTTGCAATACTTGCGAATGTACGCTCGTGAGGAGGGGAAATTGCTCTTTGGCAAGAGTCAATCGTTTAGCCTGAGTGTGGTAACTAGGGTATGGCTCGTCAGCCCTGAGTATGTACTCCTGTTCGATGGAACAAGCATTTACAGGCGACTTCCGGGAATTCAACCAGTCTTTGCGCTCCCGCAAAGCAAAGTTCCATACAGAACGACACACAGCGAATATCCGCTCGATAGTATCGACCTGTTCTGGAGTTGGTTCTAGTTTGAATTCCCACGTCATGTTTAGCATGAAATTATTTTACACGCTTACTGAGTATGTGTAAAACTGTCCTCCACTTCGTTAAAGCACGGGGTTTTAGACCCAAATTTTCGATAAATTAATTTTCTAGCATTGGGTGCCAACTTTTGAGACATCCGCCACAGAATGTTAAATTTAGTCGTCACCAAATTCAAAAGTCAACCGTCAACAGCAAAAGTTAAAGCCGTTCTCGGCTTGACGGCTAAAAACGGCTGAAACTGTTGATATTGAGTTATCGGATGGGTAATGTAGGATTTGAACCTACGGCATCCTGCGTGTAAAGCAGGCGCTCTACCACTGAGCTAATCACCCAATTGCACTCACCGGGATTTATCATATCACAGTAACTCAGAAAGATCAAGTAAAAAAAATCCTAAACTTTAAATGCCCTCTGGCCGCACCCACGATCAAATAACCATGTGGAGTTTGCCCTTGGTGGCAGCCCTCACCTTTGGCCAGACGAGCAGCAGCAAACTGACTTTGCTCGTTTCCGGCAGCTTCTTATTCGGCGGGCTGATGTTTGGCCCCGACTTGGATATCTACTCTTGCCAGTATCAGCGCTGGGGATGGTTCAAACCGATTTGGCTCCCGTACCAAAAAAGCCTGCGCCACCGCTCTTTTTTGTCCCACGGCCCTCTAATCGGCACTGCTTTGCGAATCTTGTACCTCGCTATCTGGATCGCGGTTCTCGGAATCGTGGGATTGGCAATTGCCGAAAAAGTCGGAAACTTCGGCTGGAATTGGCAGGATGTGGTTTTGAGTTACGGGCGATCGATCTGGGAACACCACATCGAAATTTTAGCCGTTTACATCGGTCTAGAATTGGGCGCTATGAGCCACTATCTGAGCGATTGGGGCGGCTCGGCTTACAAAAGATTCAAAAAGAAAGGATTGATCGGGTTGCGACCTCCTGGCACAATTAAGAGGCGCAAAATCAAAGCTCCCACTCGCAAATCTAGCAAATCCATAGCAGAAGGAAGAAGGAAGAAGTAAGAAGGAAGTTCGGCAACGGATTCGCTCGACGGATGTAACGGATGTAACGGATGTCAGTCCGATGGAAGTCGGAAGAAGGAAGAAGGAAGATGTAATAAAATCAATGGTTGGAGCCATTAACAACGTTATAACTGTCTTGGCGGTTGATATAAAAGGTAAATTATTATGTCTAATTCTGAAAGTCGATCGCTCACAGCACTCAAAGAACTTATAGAAGTTGTGGCCTCATTGCGATCGCCCGACGGCGGATGTCCTTGGGATTTAGCTCAAACTCCCGAAACTCTCATTCCTCACATAATCGAAGAAGCTTATGAAACCGCCGACGCGATTCGCAAAGGAGATAAAGATGCGATCGTCGAAGAATTGGGCGACTTACTGTTACAGGTAATTCTGCAAGCTCAAATTGCCAGCGAATTCAATCAGTTTACCTTTGCCGAAATAGCTGCGGGCATTACAGAAAAACTAATTCGGCGACATCCCCACGTCTTTGGCGATGTCGAACTCAACAGCGTCGATGAAGTCAACGAAAACTGGGAAAAAATCAAAGCAGCAGAAAAAGGCACAACTTCGGAAAAGCCCGCAACTTTAGCCTCGAAAATGAGCCGTTATGCCAGCACTTTGCCGCCGATCGCCGCCGGGATGAAAATCTCTCAAAAAGCTGCGGAAGTGAGTTTTGATTGGGACAGTGTAGACGGCGTTTGGGATAAATTTCACGAAGAAATGGCAGAATTTGAACACGCTCTCAAACACGAGGATAAGGCAGCGCAGCAGTCAGAATTGGGAGATATTATGTTTGTGTTGATTCAATTAGCTCGCTGGTACGATTTAGATCCGTCGGCTGCTTTGCAAGGAACAAACGATCGCTTCGTGCAGCGGTTTGCGAAGGTAGAGGCTGCGTGCGATCGACCTTTGTCGGATTATGCCGCAGAAGAGTTAGAATCTCTGTGGCAGCAAGCTAAAGCTTTAATAGCTAAACAAAAGGGCGATCGGTAATAACTCATTCCCGATCACTATTGTTAAGAACAGGCAAGATGCCTGTTCCACAACAACTCCATATTCCTCTTGTGGGGAGTAGGGGTTGGGCTTCTAGCCCGCACTATTGTTAAGAACAGGCAAGATGCCTGTTCCACAACAACTCAATATTTTGCTTGTGGGGAGTAGGGGTTGGGCTTCTAGCCCGCACTATTGTTAAGAACAGGCAAGATGCCTGTTCCACAACAACTCAATATTTTGCTTGTGGGGAGTAGGGGTTGGGCTTCTAGCCCGCCCTGAAAAGCTGATTAACAATACTGCCAGATGTCAGCAATCAACTACTCGTAAAGCTTCGCATCGTTGTATGGGGGATGTTCGCACGCGATGTAAAGCGCATTTGTCGGTTCCAGGGCTTCCCCAGTCACCGGATCGATCGGCTTGAGGACAAAGCATAACAGAGAGAGCGATCGCCAATCCAAACTTTCTAACTTCCCCCGTTCGTAGCGACTAACAGTAGCATTACTAATACCGACATCTTTGGGTACAGGATCTCCTGCTGTCCGAAACAGAGCGGCCTCGTATTCTTTTGTGACCATTTCTGTTTCAATAATTGACCAGCCGCGAATCTCTCTAGCTGCTTTCAGAAGTTTGCCCAATCTACCGCGTCCCGTATCCGTAAATCGCACAGGGCGCAGTTTTTCCTGATCGACGACAGCCTTAAAGTCAAGAAATCCCGGCATTTTACAGATCCAATTTAACTCTTAAGTCAATCCTACGCCTCGACGTTTGGGTTCCAAAATTCTGTTCCGATCAACAGTAAGTCTTCTAGAGTAACCAACCGCTTTTCAACCGGGTGAACTGGTTCGAGAACATCGAGGAACAGCCACAAAATATCGGGTGCAGGCTTGTTGTAATAGCCATTTTCGATTCTCGAAATGCCTGCAATGCTGACCCCCAAAACTTTCGGCAAACGCTCTCCCCCTAGATTATAAAATTGAGCCTCATGCTGCTTGGTCTTTTCGCTCAGTTCGTGAACGCTCCAGCCCCTAGCTTCCCGCCACGATCGCAGGAATTTACCCAACCGCCGCAGCCCGGTATCAGTAAATCTCCGTCTCAAGTATTCTTTTTCTGGCTTAGCTTCTGCTAGCACCATCAGTCATCACCTATCTGCAAATAATCTAGTCGTAGAGCTTCGCATCGTTGTAGGGCGGATGTTCGCACGCGATGTAAAGCGCATTTGTCGGTTCCAGGGCCTCTCCTGTCACCGGATCGATCGGCTTGAGGACAAAGCATAACAGAGAGAGCGATCGCCAATCCAAATTATCCAGCTTCCCACGTTCGTAACGGTTGACTGTTGCGGCACTGATACCCACATCTTTGGGGACGGGTTGATTTGTCGCTGTGAACAGCGCCTCTTCGTACCCCCTTGTTTTGAACTGTGTTTCGCTAACAGACCAACCTATTGTCTGTCTTGCAGCCTTTAACATCTTGCCCAAACGCATCCGCCCCGTCTCCGTGAAGCGAACGGGACGCAATTCCTGCCGATTGTCTACCACAGCGTTGTTAGAGAGTGCTGACATTTTTTCCACCTACATTAACTCTCAAACTAGCACAGCATCAATGATTGAGGGTTGTACGAACAACATCTGAGTTTCCATTAAATATTGTTGCACAAGTGAGATAAGAATCTGATATAGAGTAAGATGTAATTGAGTCTAAACAGAACTTGCCTCTCAAGCCCTGAGTATACAGCCATGACACCACTATTTCGCCGCATCCAACCCTCGAAAAAGCTCCGCATCACCGTCAGGTCGATCGCCCAAATGCTCAAAATCAGCCAAAACCTGATTAAGCGAGTCGAATCATGGGCTTTCGTGGTTTTCGTCCACCATCGGGATAGAGGCGGCCTGTTTGTCAGCTACCGCAGGCTGGAAGAATGGCAAAATGCGATCGCCCATCATATCCAAACCTGCCCCACCCTTGGAGAACTCTCGCAGCTCAAAACATCCATTCAGTACGACAGCCGGAAATTCAAAAAACAATATCTCCCAAAAACACTTGACTTTTTAAATCAAATGTGCATTGAAAAACAAGACGAACTCAACATCTGGGAAAGCTTAAACAGCATTGCTTCCTAGCCGAAATCAAGCAGATTTCCTAACACTAGCAACCGCACCCAACCGTGAGGACGCTGTTAATTGCTCAAACCCTTGCCTTTGATTCTGTCAACTGTCAACTGTCAACTGTCAACTGTCAACTCTTCCTTGCTAAAAAACAGAAGCGAAACATTTGCGAGCAATTGCGAGATAAAATCACCCCAAAAATCACCCGCGAATGCTCCGCCACATTCATGAAAGCGATCGCCAAAGCAATTAAGACATTGCCTGAGCGATATAATCAAAATAAGGAGCTGCTTCCTTAGCATCATCCTGATTGAGCAAAGCCAAAGAAGCTTCCTTCAAACAGCGGATAGCTTCGACCATGCCAGGAACAGGAACGCCGAGAGAATTATACATTTCCCGAACGCCAATCAAACCGATGCTTTCGATCGGCTCCTTGTCACCCGCCAAGATACCGTAGGTAATCAGGCGCAAGTACCAGCCGTAGTCGCGCAGACACAAAGCCCGTTCGCGTTGGCCGTAAGCATTACCTCCGGGGGAGATAAAGTCAGGGCGTTTTTTCCAGAGTTTTTTGCTAGCTTCTTCAACAATTTTTTTCTCACTGTCAGACAGCGCAGTAGCAATACGCACCCGCTGTTCTCCGGTTTTAAAAAAATCTTTGATGCTTTGAAGTTCGCCGGTACTGGGATAGCGAAGTTCGTCGTCGGCTTGGAGAATTAGTTGGCTAACTACGCTCATTGTTATTCAAAAAAATTGAGGATATTTGAGAGTAAGATTAATTGACATTCTCATCCATTAAAGATGAGATTCTTGGTTGGGCGATTTACTTTGCTTCTAACATTTATCAACATTAGAAGTAGCGGGTAAATCTCCGGAAACGTTATGCTTGATGTTCAAGCCCGTTTCCCTGTGTTCCAGGGTACTGCGGGAAAAACTCAAAAACTGCGATTGAGAGTTTTGATGTCGGCAGACACTTTGACTGTTTAACGAGTTTTTGCTAGCTCGCCCCAACAGCATATCGCACAGGATCGATCGAGGCAACTCACGGCAGGCTTGACTTGCAGGTTGAAGCTTGGCTTTAGCAGCAAGACGTTCAGCAGCAGGAATACGGCCTGCTATTGAGCTTGAGTGCGATGGATGGAGCCCCGCTTCGCTACGACTTATCTCAGGAAAGAGAGAGCGATATTGCATTACCATATTAAATCCTACCACGACTACTTGTGACCAAATCTAAATTCCCGACCCCAAACTCGACGAAATTGGCAAACCCTTGCCAGCAAGGTCAACTGATTGAGATAGAGATTACCGACTTGACAGACACCGGCGACGGAGTTGGTCGTTTTGGTGAGTTAGTAGTGTTTGTGCCTGATACCGTAACGGGCGATCGAGTCCTTGTCCGCCTCGTGCAAGTCAAATCCACCTATGCTACAGGCAAGCTGGACACACTTCTGGAAGCATCCGAACACCGCATCCGAGCTAATTGCATTGTCGCCGACAAGTGCGGCGGCTGTCAGTGGCAGCACGTAGATTATCAATATCAGCTTGCAGCCAAGCAAAATCAAATCATTCAAGCCTTAGAACGGATTGGCGGATTTAGCAATCCCCAAGTGGATGAAATTTTAACGGGAAAAATCGAGGGATTTCCCCAATTTTTGGGATACCGCAACAAAGCGACTTATCCCGTGGCAATATCTGCAACAGGTCAAGTCCAAGCAGGTTACTATCAAAAAAGCACCCACAAATTAGTCAATCTCAATCAGTGTCCGGTGCAAGACCCGCGCCTCAATCCTTTGTTAAAAGAAGTCAAAGAAGACATCCACTGGCGCGATTGGCAAGTCTACGACGAAAAGAAACATACAGGAGAATTGCGTCACTTGTCCTTGCGAATCGGACGGCGCACCGGCGAGATGCTGCTAACTTTAATAGTTCGCACTGGAGAGTTGCCGGGACTCGAAGAGCAAGCATCAGAGTGGCTGAAACAATATCCTCAACTGGTAGGTGTTTGTTTGAATATAAACCCCGCTCAAACTAATGTGATTTTTGGTTCCGAAACTCGCTGCATTGCTGGTCGTTCTTATCTGCGAGAAAGTTTTGCGGGTTTGAAATTTCAGCTAAGAGCAGATACTTTTTTTCAGGTAAATACAGAGGCGGCTGAAGCGTTGTTAGAGGTGATGGTAGGGGAATTGAATTTGCAGGGAAACGAGATTTTGGTTGACGCTTACTGCGGAATTGGTACTTTTACTTTACCCCTGGCAAAACAAGTAAAAATAGCCATAGGTTTAGAAGTGCAACCGGCGGCGATCGAACAAGCCCAATTAAATGCTGAGTTGAATGATGTGAGAAATGTCGATTTTCACACCGGAACTGTAGAGAGTTTGCTGCCATCCTTGGGATTGACACCGGATATTGTGCTGCTAGATCCGCCGAGGAAAGGGTGCGATCGCGCGGTTTTGGAAGCTATCAAGGAAATCAAACCAAATCGTATTGTTTATGTTAGCTGCAAGCCTGCTACTTTGGCTCGCGACCTGAAGATTTTGTGCGAGAATGGGGATTATAAGTTAGCGCGGGTGCAGCCGGCGGATTTCTTTCCTCAGACTTCTCATGTTGAGTGTGCGGCGTTTTTGGTGCGGTAGGTAGGTGGACATGATGGCATTTATGTATGTTCATCTTGTATCAAGAAAGAGGTAGATTGCGATTTATCATTGGGTGGGGGCGGGTTTATGAGATTGTCGATTACAGGCAATTATTGTTGGTGAACCCGCCCCTACAGCATCAAAAACACTTTTCAACCGAAGCTAACAGGCACGATATAAAAGGTTGATTCGCGATCGAATAATTTGCGAGCGCGTCGGGGCGGGTTTTACCAACAATCTCGACCTAATACCAGTAATCTAATAAACCCGCCCCGACTTAGGCTATAATCAAACAAGATTGTACAATGTGCTGCCTTTTCAACTTAACTATTTAGCGATTTTAGTTTGGATACCATTATGCTATCAATTGAGCGACTGATGAAAGAAGCTTTATCTTTGCCAAATGCGTTGAGAGCGCAGTTAGCAGAGAGGCTAGTTGAGAGTCTTGAATTTGATATAGACGGAAGAGTTCAAAAGTTGTGGACTGTGGAAGCTAAGCAGCGTCGCGACGAAATACGAAGCGGTATGGTTGAGCCAATTCCAGGAGAAGAAGCGTTAGCTCAGATTAGGCAGATTATAGCACAATGAGGTACGTTTTTCACCCGGCCGCATTAACTGAATATGCTCAAGCTGTCCAATTTTATACAGAGCGTCGAGTTGAATTAGCGCAAGCTTTTATTAATGCCGTTGAAGATGCTATCTTCCGTCTTGTCGAATCTCCAACTCGTTCGCCGATAGTTGATGAAGATATTCGCCGTTGCCTAACGCGAAAGTTTCCTTATGGAATTCTCTACACAATAGAGGATGATTTTATTTTAATTGTGGCAGTAATGCACTGCAATCGAGAACCAGGATACTGGAAAGACCGAGTTACAGAGAAACCACCAGATTAAGAGGTGATTGTGGAATGGATCGATTAGCTAAATATCGGCAGATTGTTCGCACTTTCCTGATGGAATATAGCAAGACTAAACCAATCAAGGGCGACATTGAAATTCAGGTATTGTTTGACACCGAACATGACCATTATCAGATATTAGATTTAGGTTGGGACGGTCACAATCGGATTTATAGTTGCCCGATACACTTAGATATCCGAAATGAAAAAGTCTGGATTCAACGCAATCAAACTGATGAACTGATTGCTGAGGAGTTAGTGCTGATGGGTGTGGCGCGGGAGGATATTGTTTTGGGTCTTCAGCCTCCCTACGCAAGACCGTTTACGAGCTATGGTGTTGCTTAGGCTGTTGCGATCGCACTTATAATGTCTTGTCACAAGGGATCTCGCTTTTGGGAATGAAAGGGCGATCGCTTTGTTTAATTCTTTTGATTTTTGTTGACTGTTATAATACTATTTATGCTAATATCCTGTAGAGATAGATCCAAAAAGCAATGACATCAGCTTTAATTTATCCTCATATCGAGAAAGTAGCGGGTCAACCCGCACGGTTGCAGCGGATACCCCGCGTGCGGGTTGCTCAGATTGTGATGGATTATCTAGCTTACGGTTGGTCAGTGGAAGAGATGTGCCGCCAGCATCCTTATTTGATGCAGTCGGAGGCTCATGCAGCAATGGCTTATTACTTCGACTTTCAAGCTGAAATTGAGCAGGAGATTCGGACGGAATGGGAGCAGGTACAACAGGAAAAATCTCTGCTTTCGCCTTCACCATTTTTCGTGAGAATGCGTGCTAAGGGGTTGTTGTAAGTGGCGATCGCTCTGTACATGGACGTTCACATTCCGCAAGCAATTACCGAGCAGTTGCGCCGTCGTGGCGTGGATGTTTTGACTGCGATCGAAGATGGTGGGACAGAATTGCCGGATGACGAACTTTTGGAACGTGCCACTCAGTTAGGGAGAGTATTGTTTACTCAAGATATCCGTTTTAGGGCAATGGCTCAAGATTGGCAGCGTCAGGAAAAACAGTTTGCTGGTTTGATATTTGGACATCAGCTAGGCGGTACAATCGGACAGTTTGTTAAGGATTTGGAAGTGATTGCTTTAGCCTCGGACTCTGATGAATGGATGAATGCTGTTGAGTATATTCCTTTTTAGTCAGTTGTACTCTCGATCGCGCGATGCCTACGGCTGGCTACGCCTACGCAAATTAGCTCGAATTTGTGCCATTGCGGTTGCACCGTCTACGACTTCACCGCGTTGGGATGCAAGATGTCCAATCTGTGCGTCTCGTTGGAGTTCTTGCAGTCGTCCTTGATAAATATCTTGCTGTTGTTCGAGTAGTTTAATGGCTGCAAGGATAACGTCGATCGCGCTGTTGTATTTGCCGCTGGTGAGGAAAGCGCTGCACTCCTGGCTTCGACTTCAGGAGGCAAAACAATTTGCATGGTGTTTCAGATGAGGGGTGGTGATTCTATTGTAGGCGATTCCCTACGGGATAGCGGCGCTTCACGCCTTCAGTTAGATTGGTTTGTTGAGGGGCGATCTTTTGTATCCATGTCTTCTGTCATTGTTGCTTCTGAAAGCGAAGGTAATGTTAGTTGAAGGTGAATGTCAATTGTTATTGAATGACTTTGATTGTTCAAACTTATATTAACTATATTTACTAATGGAGATTGGGGTAAATAATTGTTTGAGTGAGATTTAACAGAGGGCATAGTTTTATATCCAGCTTCCTCTAGCCAGTTATGAATATTTCTCCAGTTGCTTACCTTTTCGTTAGGTACATCTGTAATTTTTTTAAAGTATTGATATAAAGTTTTAGATACATAAACCTCAACACCTTTACGACTTTGATGGAGTTGGCTAGCTATTTCAGCAGGACTGTGGCCGCAGAGCAAACCTCGGAGAAAAAGCTTTTCCCGTTCTGTAAGTCCCTTTCTCGCACGAGGAGAGACTTGCCACTTGGCTTCTGCCATAGCTTTGTAGAGCCTTTCCAAGTCCCAGTTATTCGCAGCCTCGGCAAACATCTCGTCGCTGGATGTCATCGCAGTATGTCTCGCTTAGTTGATAGCTATAGCCTAACTAAAGTTATAGCTTTGGCTAGTTGCTATCTGAGTATACTGAGTTTATCATCGTAATAGCTACTCAAGTTCAGCTTCTTTGGACTAACAAGGCATCATACCACCCAAAGCTTGACTAACTAACGCTTTCAGGCTAGGGACTCTTAAAGAGATTTAGGGTAAAAAAGGCATTAAGGAACCGTTAGCTTGACAGAGTAAGCTTTCAGAGTTCTTGCCAATTGGCAAGAACTCCAGATTTTGTTACTTAATTAAGTCAAGATTAATTGCTGCCTTTGCCGGAAATACTAAGTTAGGAGTAGCTCAAGCTGTTTTTCACGTGTTAAGCAAATGCCAAATGATTTTGACGATATAGTCGATGGAATTACGGAAGGAGTAATTAGTGCTGCTGCTAGAGGCGTTGGCAGATCAATTGCAAATATGGCAGAAAGAGCCTTTAACGCTCAAGAAGAAGATGAGTTTGTAGAAATCGATTCAGATGGTGTAGTTCGTCCACTCCCACCCAATCAATCTCCAAAAGGAGTGGCACTGCGCGATCCGAAAGGTGAGTATTAGTTGCCTAGCCTCAAAAGTAGTTATTAAACAATAAATAATGACAAATATTGCTATTAATCGTGGACTTATATTTCTCGGAAATGATTTATCTAGAGATAGGATGGCTGTTGAGAGTGAGAAAATTAAGCGCTACTATCCACAGTTTGCTTTTAAAGCATCCAAAGGGTCTATCAAGGCTGTAGAGGGGTATTTAAAGACAGCGGACGAAAACTATTACCTAGTTAGCATAGAAATTTCTTTAGAATATCCTTACAAGATGCCATCGATTAAGTTGCTTGAAAGAACCATTGAACCTGATTGTCCTCACAGATATCCGATGAGTGGCAATTTATGTGTGATGAAGCCAGAGCAATGGACTTCAAACTATTCATTGGCATATATGGTATCTAAGGCTGCAATCTGGGTCAACAAATATGATGTTTGGCAACGTACTAAAAAGTGGCCAGGAAAAGAGCAAGCACACTAATGAAAGATCAAAATTATTCACTTGAGTTTGATAGAATTAGCTATCTACTTAATCCAGAAATTTTTTCAAATAAGCGGATCACTGTTGTGGGTTTAGGTAGCGGTGGCACACCAGCTTGCGATCACCTTGTAATGAATGGTATTCGGATTTGGGAACTTTACGATCCAGATACTCTGGAATCTGAAAATCTTGTCAAGCATCCTAGAATGCGTAAAGATTTAGGACGACTCAAAGTAGACATACAAAAGGAGTGGATAGAAGACAGAAATCCCAATGTAGAAGTTAAAACTTTTGCAGAGGATGTGATGCAATCTCCGAACTTTATTGAGTCGGTTCGTCGCTCGGATATCGTTCTTTCTTGTTCAGATAAAAAGAGTGTCAGAGAGTTTGTCAGTGACCAGTGTGTGGCAGCGAAAGTTCCTTTTGTAACAGCATCCGTGTTTCGGACAGGCATAGGAGGTGAAATTTTTGGCTACATTCCAAGTCAAACTGGTTGTTACAAGTGTTTACAACTTTTCTCCGAACTCAATCAACTTGACTTATCAGACGATGCTTTAGGACTTACGGAAGATGAAGAAAGTAGAATTTACGGTCTTGATGAAAAAGAATTTCGTGCATCAGGACTATCAATTGATATCCAAATGATTGCATTGATTCAAGTTAGGATGGCTCTATCTATTTTGCTGAGAGAGTCAACTCAGTCAATGCCTACATTGAAAAGTAACTGGATTGTGTATGCCAATAGACCAGCCCCAGGAATATTTCGCAGTCATTTTGAAGCAAAGCAAATGCTTTTAAAACCTCAAAAAGTATGCTACTGCACTACTAGCAATCATCAATTGGAGGATTAGTATGTCGGGAGTTTTATCTTTGTTTGGAATAGGTAGAGCAGATGATAGGCATTCTAATCCAGACATATCAGTTGAAATTTTTGATACTGTTATTGCCCGAATAAGTCATGCAGTATCAGTTTCTAACCGTGAGGAAGGTGGAAAGTTTGTTGGAAAAATCAGTCAAAATCGCAATCAGATAAAAATTCGAGTAGAAACTTATATAGACTCTGGCCCTCGTGTCAATAACTCAGTAGGTCACTTGATGCCAGATGGTGAGTATCAAGAAGCAATGTTTCGCGTGTTGGAGAAATTTGACCAAGATATTAATTACCTGGGCTCTTGGCATACTCATCACTGCAATGGATTAGCAGAATTGAGTCAAGGTGACATTAGGGGTTACAGAGAAACTGTGAACAGCCGTCAATATGATTTGGACTATTTCTTTGCTTTATTGATTACAGATTTGTATGGCGCGGAACTTCGGAAACGTTACTACCTATTTGTCAGAAGTCAAGGATATGCGGATATTCCGGATTCTGCCGTACATATTATTAAAGGAGCATCACCTTTAGAACAAATTTTGAAAAGTGCTGAAGAAGCTGCATTTGCTCATCGCAGCAGTCAAGCAAATTTCTATAGAGGTGCGTCTGAACATAGACCTCAGATGGAAGTAGCCGCAGATTTTATGCAAAAAATACGGAGTGAAGATCGAGGATGGATATTGAATAGCTTTCCTACGGCACAGACACTGGAAGCCAAAAAGGATGGATCTATATATTGGAGGTGGCTGATACCTTTAGATGATGGTGAGCTTAAGGTTCGTTATCAATATCCTAGCTATTCTTCCTCTAAGCCAGCACATCTAGAAATTATCTATGACAGCGAGGAAGTTATCTCAGAAAATATACTATTAAATTCTTCTCGGTTTGAGCAAATTGATAAATATTTAGCTCTGGCAATGGAGAAGGCGAAGTCAATAGCATTAAGAAACACAAAATGAAAAAATAGGGTAGAAGAGGAGTACTCCCCTAGGCCCGAAATAACAAAAAGGGCGATCGCCCGTCTCCCGTCCCAAATCCATGTTTCGCTGCTACTTTAGCTTGCGTAAGTCAGGCAAGTCGGCATTTATGAGGACTGCTCAAAGCTCGATCGCGATTTGGAAGTTTTGATTGCAGCCGGCATCCCACGTCATTTATTTAAAATACTGACTTCCAACGATGACATCGATTTGAAGCCTGTAACGCAATACCTCAAAGCAGTTTCCTAATGTTGTGGGTTTAACGCAATTGTTCTTTTTCCTAAAGTGCGATCGCCCTTATTTTCCGAAAGTGCGATCGCCCTCTCTTATCAAAAGAGTCAATAAAAGCTTCTGAGTTTGTTTAACTACACATCTAAACGTGATAAGCAGTAATAGCAACAGTTCCATCAGGACTGTAAATAGCTTCAATGCGTCTAAAAGTAGAATGAGTCCACCACACTTTCAGGCGATTTCCCTGAGCCGGAGCCGTACCCATTTTACCGTAGCCTGCTGTCAATAGAAGTAACTCAAATTCGGTAGATGGCAAGGTTTTTGCAGTAATTTGAGGGATGCCGTCAAGTTTATGCTTATCAAGGGTCATAACTACCTTGGTAAGTGCTGTAGATGCGATATCCCGGCAATACTAAAGCAATGCCAATGGGACTGTGAATAGTCCCCGGATAACTTTCTTCTGCCAAGCTACCCCCAATCCGAATTTTGAGCGCACCCAGCCAAATGTAGATCCCTGGAATTAAAGTATCTAAACTGTAGGCGATGGATCGCATTTGAAGATCGGGGGGATTAATCGGTTTTAAATACTGTGGCTTTTCTGGTTGGGAAATGGACATGGCACTGATTCCCGTGCGGTATGGTGCAAAAATAGTTTTGTCGATTACACTTTAACATAATCTAAGTTTTACTTTTCAATTGTTAAGATTATTTTACTATTTTGTCGCGATCGCCCTTACAAATTTCATATCCCAGCGTTTGATAAGCCTGAATATACGCTTCTAGAATCTCCTCTTGCGGCACACCGTCAGGCAAATAAAATTGCTCTCCAGGTATCGGTTGCCACCAACGATCGTCTTCCTCAGAAGCCGAGGCAAAGCAGTTATATTCTTGAGATTTAGGGCTGGTAACTGGATAATCCGTGCGAGACAAATTGGACTACTTAAATTCAAATTATGGTCTTCTATACATTCTCTTCAATCGCGTAGCCTTGATTTCTCCCCCAATCTATCCAAGCTGATGCCATCTGTTTTACCCTTCCCCTTTGTTCTGGTTGAATGGGATTTTCACCCGTAATTGCACTCAACGCCGATAACCAGTAAAGGGGATTTCTTTTCAGTTCCGATAGCAACAGCGGCACGATTTGTGTTCCCATACTAATAATTTCCTGATAGACAGGATGCTGAGACATTTGGGCAGTTGAAGAAAGCCCAGCAACATCTTTTTCTCAATCCGAGGCTAGTGCATAAAATTTGTCCACTATCTCAGGGGAATTTCAGCATTTTTGTTGAGAATATTTTGAGCAGTATTGGGTGAAAGACTTTCTGGCTGTGCGAGTAAGTTTTCGATGCCTATTAAAACTAACTCTTCTATCGATACATTCAAGTCGTTAGCGAGTTTTTGTAACTTCAGGAGGCGCTCATCTGAAAGGGCAATCGCGATCGTATTCATCTGACTTACGCTCCTAGCATGATGCCTTAAGTATAGCCAATAAATCACTCACCTTTAGTCACCGTTAAACCAAATTGTAGGGTGCGTTAGACATTAATTCTTTCGATTTCAACAGGTTTAAAGGATCGGACGCACCCTACGGACAGTATTTCGATCGCCCCCACCATCAACTAGATGCAAACTAGATCCAGTCCGGCCTGAATCGCGGGGAGTCCAGAAGTATAGAATAGAGGTTGCGAAACCGGCACACCGCCCGATCGCTCACCCCCAGCAATTTGTTACCCTAAAAATAGAATCTCCCCTCCCTCAACTCCCTCCCATGAACAACGCTTCTCCACTAATTCAAACCGTCACACCCGAACGCTGGGCAGGCTTTAGCATGGACTTTATAGGGGCGGGTTACACGGGTGTGTTGGTCAAAAACGGCCGCGCCGTGCGTACCCTGAAATCCGGGCGGCATTTCAGCTTCGCCCTTCCCCTGCTAGAACAGTGTCAAATTGTCCTCGTAGACACCAAACTCCGCAATTTGGAGGTGCAGTCGCACGGAGATTTTTTGTCTAAGGATCGGTTTTTAATTGATGCCACTCTGACCGTTATTTATCAAGTTATAGATCCGAAACGGGTAGCTTTGGAATTGTCCGATCCTATAGGTGCTTTAGCAAGTGCAGTTAAGGATTGTATGGGATTAGCTATCGGGCAAATACCCCTACAACAGCTTATCAGTCAAGGACGGCTGTTGCTGCGCCAAAATTTGCTCGATCGCGTCCAAGATTTTTATACCCTAGGTTTTAACTTAGAAGACGTGCGAATTGGCGATGTCAGCTTTCCCGAAACCAATGGAGTTATTCGCCAAGTTGAGGGAATGAGTGCCCGACAAGAAGCAGAAAATGCCGCCGCCCTGCAAATGAGAATTGCCGAAGCAGGCCGTCCGATTGTTCCTCAATCTCCCGTACAGCAGTTAAACTTAATTTCAGGTAATTCTCCTGCGAGTCTTCCAGCTTCTGACACAGCAGCGGGGTTCGATCGCGATTTACAACAACTAACACAACAACTTGCTCAAAACAGTCTCCCTGCTGGGAGAAATCCTCCCCAACTTGCACCAACCGTACTCGCAAGCAGCGATCGCCAAACAACCGCATATTTAATCTACAAACTTTCTGGAGAAGCGATCGCCCTAACAGCCAATCCCTTTACAATTGGACGCGAACCAACCAACACTTTAGTATTACAAGACCCGCAAAGTTCGCGCTACCACGCTCAAATCCGCCGCGCCACTGACGAAATTGGCAAACAGCGATATCAGCTTGTCGATAGCGGCAGTTCCAACGGCACTTTTGTGGGTGGGCAGAGGCTGGCTGCTAACGAGCCTTTTTGGCTACCAAACGGCTGCGAAATTGCGATCGGCGACCAAAAATGGATCTTTCAAAATTCGTGAGTCAGAGATATGAAGATGTTTTTAAACAGCAGATAAACACAGATAAATCCCATCAGCGTTTATCTGTGTTTATCTGCTGACATCTGCGGTTAAAAAATCCCAATTTGAGTAACTTGCTTTAATCACGATATACAACTAATATCATGTCCGGTCGATTACCATCATTGCTGTAGGGGCGGGTTCACCAATAATATTTGCCAAAAACCGACAATCTCAAAAACCCGCCCCGGCCTGTGTATTATGCGCGATCGATCGGACATGATATAATAGATGAAGATGCTTTTAAACAGCAGATAAACACAGATAAATCCCATCGGCGTTCATCTGTCAGGTTTCTGTAGGGCCGTTACCAAGAGTCCCCGCCCTTCCGACACAGCTTGACAATCAAGCATCCAGGATACCCGCCACGTGATTCATCCGTCCAGAAATAAAAAACCTGTATCCGATAAAGGAGCCCCCGAATTTATCTCGCGCAAGTCAATGCTTCAATTCTTTAATCTAAAATCTAAAATCTAAAATCTAAAATCTAAAATCGATTGACAACTTCTCCCTCCCCAATTCCCTATACTCCCAGGTAGAAGTCTCTTGCCAACCCTAGGGGGGATATCTCCACAAGCATTTCGAGCGACAATTTGTCAAGATGGAAAATATAAGTAGAGGACAACCTGATGAACTTTTCTATACAATCTGTTTACAACTGGTACCGCGACACCCTCCGCAACCCCAAGTACCGCTGGTGGATTATTCTGGGAACGCTGGCATATCTGGTAAGCCCGATCGACATTGCCCCAGACTTTCTCCCCGTCGTCGGACAAATTGACGATGTGGCGATCGCAGTCTTGCTGATTTCCGAAGTGTCCCAAATGGCGATCGACTACTTTAAATCTCGCCAAACAGAGACAGCATCAGCATCCGAAGCCACCGGTGCCCATTATTCTGAAGCCCAAGGCAGCACCGTTGACGTAGATGCAGTTTCTGTAAAATAATTGCCAAAAATAATCTAGCGCTACAACCCCGACTTCTTCAAGAAATCGGGGTTTTTGTTTTTTCAATGGCAACTGCTCAGATCGTGCTCCAAAGCTGGTAATTTTAACTTTGACATCCTCACCTACCTAAAGGCACGGTGATTCCAAGAATCACTTCTTGAACCTTTCTGCTTCTTAGCAGCGGCCTCCACCCTCAATGAGATTTGGTCTTATGCTCGCTCCACAGACTAACCCCGCAAGCCCTGCGGTTTTTACGTGTCGAATACCAAAAGGAATTCTTGTATACTATTTGATTCTGGGGGTGTTTACCATTGCCCCATCCTCTTTTCCCGGTCTACCGATTTTTCTTCCCCGTTGCAATTGTTGCAAGCTTTGGTGTTAGGGTTTATGTCTCCATCGTCACGGGTGGGTCATTGACCACTCAAATTATACCAGTAAAGCCGTCCTAAAAGGACGGGGTTTCTACCCAAATTTTCTGATAATCCATCTGTGTTAACAACAAATTTTTTTAGAGATGAAGTTTAGCGAAATAGTACAAAAACTTAACTTAGCCACCAGTCGCACCCTCACAGCGTCGGTTGCTACCGATCCCGAAATTACTGGCGCTGCCCCAGTTGATGAAGCTGCACCCGGTACTATCAGTTACATAGAAGGTGCTAAATTTGCCACTCATACAGCCACTACAAATGCTTCGGCTTTAATTTTACCCTTAGATGAAAGCCTCCAAGCTCAATGTGACGATCGCAACATTGCTTGGATTGCCGCAGCAGATCCGCGATTGTTATTTGCTGAAACGATCGCCATTTTCTATCAACCGTTTCGCCCAGCATCCGAAATTCATTCCTCAGCCGTCGTTCACCCCTCAGCAGAAATTGGTGAAAATGTCTATATCGGCCCCAACGTCGTTATTCAAGCAAAAGTCAAAATTGGCAGCAACGTTTGCCTTCACCCAAATGTCGTAATTTACCCAGATGCGGAAATAGGCGAAGGCACTGTTTTACACGCTAATTGTGTGATTCACGAACGTACTCGCATCGGGGCAAATTGCGTGATTCACAGCGGTGCGGCGATCGGTTCCGAAGGTTTTGGGTTCGTGCCGACAGCCACAGGATGGGTGAAAATGGAGCAGTCTGGCTGCACTGTATTAGAAGAGGGCGTTGAGGTTGGCTGCAACAGCACGATCGACAGGCCCGCTGTCGGAGAAACCCGCATCGGCCAGAATACAAAAATCGACAATTTAGTGCAGGTAGGTCATGGCTGTCAAGTCGGGAAAAATTGCGCGTTTGCCGCTCACGTTGGCATGGCTGGCGGAGTAAAAATTGGCAACAATGTAATTTTGGCAGGTCAAGTAGGAATTGCTAATCAAGCCAAAATCGGAGATGGGGCGATCGCCACTGCTAAAGCCGGAATTCACAGCGACGTGCCCGCAGGTGCGATCGTGACGGGCGTTCCAGCAATTCCCCACAAACTCTTTCTCAAAGCCGCAGCCGTTTACAACCGCTTGCCCGAAATGTACCAATCTTTGAGGCAAATTCAGCGCAAGCTCGATCGGTAGTCAATTGGCAGTAGTCAGTTGGCAGTTGGCAGTTGGCAGTAGTCATTAGTTAACAGTCATTAGTTAACAGTTAACAGCCAACAGCCAACAGCCAACAGTAGTATAGTTGCAACTCCTTAAATGTGGAATAGTATAAACAACCTGCAATTGATGTCGCCGTCAATACCAGCCCTTGTTAAAATAATCTTCTTTTTCTCGACTTGGATTGTTGTGTGGCTTCCCGCAGCGATTGTGCTGGCGATCGCCCTCAAATGGCATCCACCCCAACCCCTGGGGAACAAAAAACTACCTTTACTAGCTTCCCTCTACGTGATTGTCCCCTTCATTTTATGGGCGACAAGTTGGATCGAAAACGCATCTTTTGCCCACTGGGGTTGGGATTGGAAACCCGCAGTTTTGAGGTCATTAATGCGGGGATTAGGATTAGGAATAATCAGCTTAGTAATTTTATTCGGTCTGCAATTAACCGCAGGCTGGGTCGAGCTAAAAAAAAGCGAAACTTCCACAGAAACAGGCGAACAAAAAATTAATGTTTGGACTTTAATTTTTAACCCTGCTAGTCTGCTGACTCTGTTATTAGGACTGTGGATTAGCGCCACAGAAGAGTTAATCTTTCGCGGCTGCTTGCAAACAATCCTCCAGCAAGATTACTCAGTGCTAATCGCAGCAGCGATCGCCAGTTTCATTTTCGCGATCGCCCACCTAATTTGGGCCGCCAAAGAAACTCTACCGCAACTGCCAGGATTGTGGCTGATGGGGATGGTTTTAACATTAGCCCGCATCGCCGACAATGGCAGTTTAGGATTGGCGATCGGCATTCACGCAGCTTGGATTTGGGGTATAACTACCGTAGATACAGAAGGCGCAATTAAACCTACTTCTACCGTACCAGAATGGATTACAGGAATAGCAGCGAAACCGCTAGCAGGTGCAGCCGGAATTCTGTTATTGCTAGCAACAGCAGGCGTAGTTTTGTTAATTTAAATAAGACTTACTCTAAAAAATCCGGTTTTTTATAAAAGATTGGCTCTCCTGGATTTGTGGTAGAAATGAGAGTATAAGCGTCTTCCTCATCCGGGATATGGGGCCCGCACCACGAGCATTTTTATTTTGCTGAGCACCATAAACTCAGGACATTTGGATTATGATATCAATTCCGGTTGCACTCCTCATAATAGTTGACTGTTAATTGTTAACTGTTAAATCGGGGTCGCAAAACTCAATGATGGTTGAGTGTTGAATGTTGACTAGACCTCTTGCAAAAATAATTAGGACGGGCAAGATGCCCATCCCACAAGAAAAATAACTCTTGTGGGACGGGCATCTTGCCCGTCCCATTAATTGATGAAAGGATTTTTGCAAGAGGTCTACTCGATTTTACGCCCGACGATCAAGCGCGGATTTGATATGATATCTACTCTCTTGAATCAAATATTCAAAGGACGTGATGGCGGTGGTGGCATGGGCGGTTTAGCGATCGCCAGAGACTTAGAATAGCGAGCCTCTAAAACACCAGTTCTAAACTGAGCCACTTTTTCTCCCTTCCTGTGAAATACTATCACATTAACCCGACTGCTGTAAATAGTCAGATACCGCTGTTTGACAATGAAGGCAAGAATAATAAAGACAACACCGATAAAAATACTGAGAGTCGGAATTCCTAACCAAAACAGCCACCAAGTACAACCCTCTCCTGTTTCAATCGCTCTAACATCCTCAATCGGAATAAACACCTCTTTTGTTTCTAATCCAAAAAAAGATTCCGAGCTGATTTGTAACATTTCGCCAGCCAATTTAACCGTAATTGTGCCATTACTTTGAACGGGAACAATCCCCACAATTTGACCAGGTGTACCGCTGATTTGGATGAGTTGATTAGATTTCATATTTATTGTCTCTTGGCAGTTCGGAAAAGCTATTAGATCGCCTCCTTTTAGGATTTAGCACGTCCGAAGAATTGTATAACAACAACCTCGACCTATTTGTTGACTCAAACTTGCTCTACCTATCGCCACAAGTACCACTAAAACCTCCTGCGTATAATAGGCAAGCTGATGGCCATAGCTGTAAGGTAAATCTAACTTGCTGGCAACTGGTTTGAGGACATCTGCTGCTTCATCTTTATTAACTTGATGTCCCTTGAGTTGATTGTACAAATACTCCACTACTTCACAAGTAATGTTTTTTGTAAATACGATTGTAGGTCTTTGATCCTTAATCACATCTACTCGATAGTTTGAGCCTTCACGGTAGACTAGGTGGCAGTTGCGTAATCTAACCTCTCCAATCAATTCGCTCTCCATCTGTTCCTCCTATTTGATTCTCTAAGCAATTAGCAGCGATCTATCTTGGGCAATTTACAAATAAAATTGCTCATCTCATGTTTACTAAAACCCAAACTCTTCCCCAAGTCTCCGCCTCAAATCTCCCGATATTGGTAATTGGCGGATTTCTTTGCAAATTGCAGCATGAGATTCTCCATTTTGAATGCGCTGCCTGTAAATTCCAATTAACAGCGCTTCAAGACCGTACTTAGATAACATTTCTGTCGCTAAACCGATGATGCCTAGCAAAGCAATGCCACCGAACATTCCTGCTGGTCCACCTAACATTGCCAAAGCCGTCGTAATTGCGGCCGCTCCTGCAAAACCTGTAGTTGCCATCACAATTAGAAGTAAAATTACAGGCAATCCTAGTCCAGCAGCTTTCCTAACAAACTCGTCCATAATGTCGCTCCTAGTCTGTATATAGAGGAATTAAAAATCCGAGAATTGGGTTTTTGGGTCTTGACTTCCGTTTAACAAAGGGATTCAATGAAACCAGCCCAAAAATTTATTTACTCATTTCATTAATTTTTTCTAATTTATTGAATGATTTGGTATGGGTTTAAGTTTGATCTCTAGGATCTTACCTAGTCCCACTCCAAAAACTTGATTGACAAATCATTGTTACTGCGATCGCCTAGTTGAAGAGCATTGTCCATGATGCTCCTGAATTCATAACCCTGATTGCGAGCTAATACACCGCCAAGCCGAACAGTCAAAAATTCGACTACTGCTCCGTCTCGTTTATCGATAAATTGAACGCTGATAGACCGAACTTTAGCCGTCTTACTTTGCTTGTTGGTTAACCGCCCTACAAGAAATCGCTGAGTTCCTGTATTTTCCATCGCTAATCCAGTTAACTCCAGTCCATTCACGAGCTGAACCCTAAAAGGGTCTGGCTTCCGCGTGTTTTCAGGTGGTTTGGGAAATCGACAAAGCTCATCGAGAGATTCATACTGTTTTCTTTCAGAATTCAATTGAAAACACCCCGGATACTCTTGGGCGATCGCCCTCGGAAACAGATTGAAAAGAGACAGAAGCGCGATCGTAGGTAAAGCGGTTATCAACTTGACGCACCTAAACATGGCCTTTTACTCTCCAATCAGCAACGATACTCGTAAGTTGTTTTAGTCCAGCAGTTTTCACAGGTAAATCTGGTTTCGACATCTACTGATTAACCAGGGTCAAACCCAAAAATTATGCAAAGCTGAGGGGGAAACTGTATTCAGGTTCGCTGAACTCAGAAAGCTCTCCGGCTGCGCCGACTTTCTGAAACATCCACCGCGCCTAACTGAGATTAATGTATCAAGCAAAGTTCTAGTTTGTCAAGCTAATGCTCAAAAACATCTCATTAAGTGAGATAAAACCCTCAAAAGTCGATTTCAAAAGGCTCTAGCCCCACTAATGGCAGGGCGGTTTCTCAGAAAAACCAGGATTTTGTAGGGGCGGTGCCCCCGTGCCCGCCCAGCCCCGTGCCCGCCCAGGCCCGTGCCCGCCCAGCCCCGTGCCCGCCCAGGCCCGTGCCCGCCC